>JAZFSW010000238.1:0-7107 GCA_036446375.1 Desulfobacterales bacterium
GCGGTACTGCTCCATCACATTGACGATCTTGACGCGAAGGTAAACGGTATCCGGGAATTCATGGCGGTTCAGGAACCCGATGGGGATTGGACCCCCTACCACCGGATGATGGATCGGCCCTTTTTCCTCGGCGAAAAAGCAAAGGAACAGACGGAATAGTTGATGCCATGTTTATTACCCTTGAGGGAATAGAGGGGTCCGGGAAGACCACCCAGATCCCCCTTATTGTTGAGTTTCTAGAATCCAAGGGCCATACGTGTGCCGTTACCCGGGAGCCGGGAGGTACCCTGATCGGCGAAAAGATCCGGGCGATACTGCTGGATCCTGCGAGCAAGGATCTCGATCCACTTGCCGAACTGCTTCTCTATACCGCCGATCGGCGCCAGCATGTGGAGGCCATGGTATATCCTCTGCTGGCAGCGGGGAAGACCGTTCTCTGTGATCGCTATTTTGATGCGACCGTAGCCTATCAGGGCTTTGCACGGGGCCTCGATATCGATCTGATCAACGGACTGCACAAGATGATGGTTGATGATCTGAAGCCGGATATCACCCTTCTTCTCGATCTGCCTGTCGAACTGGGCCTTTCACGAGCCTGGAAACAAATCGACAACGGCTCACGAACCGGCCTTGAAACCCGATTTGAAGAAGAACAGATGAACTTTCACGAGAAGGTGAGGGCCGGTTATCTTGAACTCGCACGCCGTGAGTCGCAACGTTTTCACGTGGTCGATGCTTCCGGGGATGAGAAGCAGGTCTACCGGGAAATCGTTCAGATATTGTCTGATTGTCTGTGATGGACCGGCGAAGACGTTCCTTCACTTGGCCCCTTGACACCTCGAATCCTGGGACCCTCTTCTCCGGCTGAATCGGAGAAGAAACAATGTTGATCGGTTGGGGTTGCGCGGCTCGTTTCGGTTGTCGTATGTGGGGTGCGGAAGGGACTCAATCACGCCATCGGCGTGACGCAACCGATCGACCAACACCGAAGCCTTGATGTAGTCTCATACAGGACACCCATGGACAATGCCGATACAATAGTACCGATCTATTTCCCCTTTACCACGATTTCACCATCCGTTGGAGCGATGCTCCATACCTGTTTTAACAGGAGTGTAGTTTATGCCCTTTCCGAAGGGAAGACGGATTCTTTGCTGCAACAAGGGGCAGAGGCCGGCTGGCTGGACATTCGTACACCGGTCGGGGTGGATCCGGAAGTGCTCGGATCGGTACTCGACCGTTACCGGTCCTGGTCGGACCAGCACAGAAAAGAGGGCAGGGCGCATTTGAAAACCCCGGTCTATCCCTCTTTGCCCGAAGACCGGGCCATCGCTGGGATCATCGGGGCTATCAGGGGAAATCAAAGCCCACCATCTCAGGCAGAAGGCAAGGCGCCACAGGACGTTGACCGGCGGATGCAGGCCGGGCTGTTTCTTCATGCTGCCGAGATCTTTGATACCCAGAAGTCAGGAATGTCGGATAACCTGCGCAATGTCAAGAGGATGGAGGCCGACCTTATTTCAGATCTGCGGGAAGACGATGATTCGGTTTATGGGGAAATGCTTGGCCACGGGATGGTGGCCGATGACGATACCGGCCACTATATGGTCGCTGAGCGCATCCTGTCATGGGCCCGGCTTATGGCAGATGATCCGGCACTTTCCGGACTTTTCATTACCTCCAGCCCGACGGTCCTGGCTACTCTGCTGGATGAGATTCCCGATGCACAGAGGGTGCTGGAACTGGGTCCCCTGGAATCGCTCTGCCCTTCAGAAAAGCTGCCGGCGGCGGCGACCGAATGGCAGAGCTGCCTAAGCGACTGCCTGGATTCATTGCTGAAAGGGCTCGGTCCGGTAGCTATCGACACCCCCGGTCTCCTGCCGGGACAAGACAGTGGTAACCCTTTGTTTTCGCTTGCTATTTACATGATACCAGGACAAGGCCCGCGTATGTTTCTGGAGAAGCTGGCGGGCGTTTATGCCGGTCAGGCCGCGGAAGCTATCGACCTCAATGAACCGGAAAACACCCTGATCGGACTTCTTACCTCTGTCCAATCGGTTTGATCCCAAGAGGATCCGGAGTGAATGGTAATCGTCGAACCAGAGCCGGTATGTCAAAAAAACAAGGAAAAGAGCAAGAAAGCTTGACTCTCCAAATAAAGTATTATATGGACTTTTGCCGAAACGGCAATGACGCTCAAATACCGCAAACAATCATAGTTATAGGAAAAGGAGATCGTATAGATGGCTTTTAATCCAACAGTTGATGCCGAAAAATGCCAGGGATGTGAAGAATGTGTGGATGTATGTCCCGTGGAAGTTTTTGAAATGGTCGATGGAAAATCATCCCCGGTCAATGCCGACGAATGTCTCGGCTGCGAGAGTTGTGTCGAGGTTTGTGAGCCCAACGCAATCGTAGTTGAAGAGACATAGCCAGCCCTTCAGACGCTTCAGACGCTTCAGACGCTTCAGATTATTCACCCCTGGTCTTAGCTGGTCCTTCCTTTGGGGCCAGGGGTATCATCCCTCCTAACGATTCGAAAAGAGGCACCCGTGGACGAGAACAGCACCTTACGCCTCCCCGAAATGGCCTTTGTTAAACGCCATCTTCCCGCATCAACCCTTGGCAACGTGTCCGACGCTGTTTCCCATTGCCTGACCCATCTGGCCCTGCCCGAAGCCCTGAAACCCGGGGAGACCGTGGCGGTAGCCGTCGGAAGTAGGGGCATAGATGAGATTGATCGGGTTGTCTTCCGTTGTCTTGAATTCCTCAAACAGAAGGAACTTAAGCCCTTTATCGTTCCTGCCATGGGAAGCCATGGGGGTGGCACAGGCGACGGGCAGGCTGCTGTTCTTGATAAACTCGGGATATCGGAATCCACCATGGGGGTTCCTGTTGCACCGGAAATAGATGTTTCTCGTCTTGATTCGCTGCCCAATGGCATGAATATCTATATGTCTCAGCGCGCCCTGGAAGCCGACCATGTGGTGGTAATCAACCGGGTTAAGGCCCACACCAAATTCAGTGCGGATATTGAAAGCGGACTCTGCAAGATGCTGACTATAGGTCTTGGTAAGGTTGCCGGTGCCACTGAATTCCATCGGACGGCTGTCCGGCACGGCTTTGGCATTATTGAGGATGCGGCAGAAACGATCCTGAAACATCTGCCGGTGCTCTTTGGCCTGGCCCTGATTGAAGATGGCCATGGCAAGTTGGCCCGAGTGGAGGGGATGCTTCCGTCTGCCTTCCTGGAGCAGGAAAAGACACTCCTGAAAGATGCCTGCGGGATGATGGGTCATATCCCCTTTGACGATCTGGACCTGCTCGTTATAGACCGATTCGGCAAGGATATTAGCGGCATCGGTATGGATTCCAATGTTACGGGTCGACACAGGGATATCGTTGGTGATTTTTTTACCGCACCCCATGTCAAGCGGATATTTGTACGGGACCTATCCCCCGGCTCCGATGGAAACGGCAATGGGATCGGTCTGGCCGATGTTACCACCAAGCGGCTGGTCGATGCTCTGGACCTTGAAAAGACATATGTGAATGCGGTTGCGGCCATTTCACCGGAAAAAACCGCTATCCCCATGCATTTTGTAACGGATCGCCAGTCCCTGGATGTATGTATCAGAACCGCCGGTCTCGCGTCCGGGGAAACGGCTCGGATTGTTCGCATTAGAGATACCGCTCATCTTGAGTATCTTCAGATTTCAAGGGCGCTGGAAGGCGACCTTGCTACCACTGCGGCCACAGAGCAGCTGACATCCTGGGCACCCCTTGAATTTGATGAGAACGGCAATGTGACCCCTTTCCCGTCCCTATCCTGATCTCCCCTGTAGACACCCCTGTCGACCGAACATTCACCTTGCGTGGCATATCGAATTGTGGTAGTTAATTTGGCCATGAAGCAATATGTGGTCGATGAACTAAGGGTTGGAGATCACAGTATAATAAAGGCATATCTCGATGAAAAGTTAGGCGTTTCGGATGTCTCGGGGCTCTATAAACTTCCGATCGACCCCGATATGCTGACCGAACTTCAACGCGCCCATACCCGATGCCGGCCATTGTATTTTTCCATCGATCTTGAGCCGGATCGGATGGCCTGTGAGTTTCTCATTCGCACGGATAACACGATGCGCTGCGACTGCATGCGATATGCAACGCAAGAACAGCGCAATTGGCTTATTCAATTCACAGACACCATGCTGGACCAACTTGAGATCGCCATCTAATGCGCCCCTTTTCGATAATCAGGGCACAAGAGGGGAATTCCGCCTGCCTTGTTAGATCTTTCTTGTACATATTGAATCGGGCGATTCTTTCCGGAACGTTTGGAGCTTGATGATGTTACGAACGGCTTTTATTGTCTGCCTGATTGTTATCGAAACCGGATTCATGAGTGTCATCGTGATACTGGCCTCGTTTTTTGACAGGAAAGGCGACGCGGTGCACACGGTTGCCAAAGCCTGGGCCAGAGGTATCCTGTTTAGTGCTCGGGTTAAGGTTACGCTGAAGGGGCTCTCCCATATCGATCCGGCCAAATCCTATATCTATATGCCCAATCATTTGAGCCAATTTGACATTCCCGTATTGCTGGGAAGCCTGCCCGTTCAGTTCAGATGGCTGGCCAAGGTGGAGCTTTTCAAGATTCCGGTTTTCGGTTTTGCCTTGAGACGCGCCGGCTATATCGGTATTGATCGCTCGAATATGCGTTCTGCGATCCGGAGCCTTAAACGCGCAGGGGATATCGTCCGAAGCGGTGTATCGGTACTGGTCTTTCCGGAGGGTACCCGTAGCCTTGATGGTAACCTCCATCCCTTCAAGAAGGGGGGATTTGTTATGGCGATGAGTTCCGGTGTGTCGATTCTGCCCATCGTCCTCCATGGTACCTGGGACATTATGCCGGCCAAGAAACTCAGCATTCGGCCCGGCCATGCCATTCTCGAAATATTAGCACCCATTGACGTTTCAGCCTATGCCGCGAAGAATAAAGAAGTGCTTATGGCCGATGTGAGAGCGGCTATCCAGCAGGCTATTGAAAGGCAGGCGCAGGCGGATTCATTTGTGGAGACTGAAGAGCAAAGTGGTTAGGACATGCTGAATATCATTCCATTGGGCGGTCTCGGTGAGATTGGCCTGAACATGATGGTTTTCGAATCGGATGACACGATCTTTGTCGTGGATGCCGGTTTGATGTTTCCGGAAGACTATATGCTGGGCGTCGATATCGTTATTCCGGATATGGATTATCTCATCCAGCGCAAATCGAAAGTTGCCGGTATCGTATTAACCCATGCCCATGAGGACCATATCGGAGCCCTGCCATACCTGCTAAGAGAGATCGATGCACCGGTTTTTGGCACCCCTTTTACGCTGGGTATGGTTCGCGCTAAACTTGAAGCCCACGATCTTCTTTCGGCGACATCTCTGTATGAAATTAACCCGCGGGAAAGGCTGAAGATAGGTGTTTTCGATCTGGAGTTCATCCGGGTGAGTCACAGTGTCGTCGATGGGGTCGGTATCGCCATAAGAACACCGGAAGGTGTTGTGGTTCACACCGGTGATTTCAAAATGGGCCGGACGATTATGGACAGCATGATGACGGATGTGAATAAGTTTGCGCAGTATGGTGAAGAAGGTGTGCTTGCCCTACTGTCGGACTCCACCAATGTGGAGAGGGAAGGATATACCACGGCCGCCCATGAGATTGGTGAAACCCTCACCCATATTGCCGCCGGATGCAAGGGCCGGATCATTGTCGCGCTTTTTGCATCCAATATCGGGCGGATCCAACAGATCGTCAACATTGCCGCTGCCAGAGGAAGCAAGGTTCTCTTCAACGGGCGGAGTATCGAAAATAGCGTCGCCATCGCCAGAGATTTGGGGTATATCGATATTCCCGATGGATTGGAGATAACCCTTGAGCAGATTAACAATTACCCGGATAATCAGATCATGATGATTACCACCGGTTCTCAGGGAGAACCATTGTCAGTCCTTGCCCGGGTTGCCGCCGGCCAACACAAACAGCTTAAGATCAGGGACGGGGACACGGTGATCCTGTCATCCAAGTTCATTCCGGGAAACGAAAGGGCCATCGGAAAGATCATCAACAACCTTTACCGGAAAGGTGCGAATGTTATCTATGAAAAGATCTCCGATGTTCATGTGTCCGGTCACGCGTTTCAGGAAGAGCTGAAGCTGATGATTAACCTGGTAAAACCGAAATACTTCGTACCGATCCATGGCGAATATCGACATCTGGTGCTCCATGCCCGTTTGGCCGGACAGAGCGGCATTCCCGAAGATCATATTCTGCTGGTCGAGAACGGCGGGACCATCGCATTTGATGAGGGACGTGGATCTGTGGGCGAGCCGGTTACCACCGGCCGGATGCTCGTGGATGGAAAAGGTGTCGGGGATGTGGGCTCAAGTGTATTGAGACATCGGCGAAAGCTCTCTGAAGAGGGCATGGTGGTTGTGAACCTGATCTTTGATGCGGATACCGGGGCGATTGTCCATGGTCCGGAAATTGTATCCCGTGGATTTGTCTTCGAATTCGATCTGGGGCATTTGCTGGATGAAGCACGGGCTGTGATACGTGAGGTTGTCGAAACAATAGCTGTTGAAACCGAGGAACGGATGCCGAGAATTCAGTCCGGTGTTCAATCAGCCCTGCGAAGACACTTCTCGCTTGCCATTCGGCGAAAACCGGTCATCATCTGTCTCGCCACAGAGATACCGGCGCCGACGCTGGACTAGACGGTCGCCGGTGTGATCGAAGGAGGAACGACACAGATGCATGGGTGTCGGGTGTCAGGTGTCAGTATAGGGCTCTAAGGGACTGTCCTGAAACCTGAACACTGAACCCTTTTGTTGTTGTTCCCAAGATGCCCCTTTTCGCCCACCATTAGACGAATGGATAATTGAACCTATGCGCAAAGAGATAATCGGGATATTCCTTTTTTTTCTAGTCATTTTCACGCTGGTAAGTCTGCTATCATACAGCCCCTTGGATCCGTCGATCAACCATGCCGTTACCAGTAGAGAGGCACACAATTTTTTTGGTGTGTTTGGTGCCTATCTGTCCGGAGGTTT
>JAZFSW010000239.1:0-9387 GCA_036446375.1 Desulfobacterales bacterium
GGCCAGACTGCAGATTGAAGGCTGTGTAACCATGGGACTCGGATATGTCCTGGATGAAGAGATACGCTTTAAGGGAGGAAAAATCCTTGACGAAAATTTTGATACGTATACACTGCCGCGATTTTCCTGGTTGCCTGAGATAGAGCCGGTGTTGATCGACAATCCCGAAATGGCGCCTATGGGTTGTGGCGAGGCGCCCATCACGCCCATGGGAGCAGTAATTGCAAACGCGATTTATGATGCCATCGGTGTGCGTCTATTCGAATTGCCCATGACAGCAGCCCGCATCAGACAAGCGATGGACAAACCTACGTAGAATATGGCCGGTTGCGGTTGCGCAACTCGTTTCGTGCGCGTACGTTTTGGCAATACGCGCCGGCCCTGGGTGGAGGCGCCATTAAGGTTGACAAGCCGTAGGCATCATATTATGGATGGAGGAAAAACCACATAGCAAAAAGGAAGATAACGCCATGGCAGCGGAAATACTAGAAGTAGACGATAGCTCTTTTGAGAGTGAGGTTTTGAAAGCCGATCAGCCGGTAATGGTGGACTTCTGGGCGCCCTGGTGCGGTCCATGCAAGGCCCTGAGCCCGGTGATTGAGGAGCTGGCCGGAACATTTGGCGACAAGGTAAAATTCACCAAATGCAACGTGGATGACAACCCCGTAACACCGGGAAATTTCGGGATCCGATCCATCCCCACACTTATCTTTTTCAAAGATGGGGAAGTTGCCGAACAGATTGTTGGTGCGGTGGCGAAATCGAAGCTGGAAGACGCCATAAACAAAGTTCTGTAGGATGGTTCTTCATGAAAGATGTCAAGTACGATCTGGTCATCATCGGCGGTGGGCCTGCTGGGCTCACCGCCGGTCTTTATGCAGCAAGGGGTCGGTTGCATACCCTCCTGGTCGAGAAGGTTTCGCCCGGCGGACAGGTTCTCATTACCGATTGGATTGAGAACTATCCGGGCTATCCGGAAGGTATAAGCGGCCCGGATTTGATCGACAAGATGACCGAACAGGTCAAACGCTTTGACCTTAAGATCGAAAGCGGTGAGGTCGTTTCTCTGGATGTGACCGATAGCATCAAGAAAATTGTACTCAGTGATCGAACCATCACCGCCCATGCCGTCATCATCGCATCAGGCGCTACGCCGAAAAAGCTCGGGGTGCCGGGTGAAGATATCTTCTTCGGCAGGGGGGTATCGTCTTGTGCAACCTGTGATGGACCCTTCTTCAAAGACGGCGTGCTCGCAGCCGTCGGCGGGGGCGACACGGCGGTGCAGGAGAGCCTATACCTCACCAAATTTGCCAAGAAGGTATACCTCATCCACCGGAGAGACCAACTCCGGGCAGAAGCAATTCTCCAGGAACGTGCCCTTGCCAACGATAAGATTGAAATCCTCTGGGATACCGTTCTCTCAAGAATCGATGGCTTGAGCAATGTGGAAGAGATCACGGTTGAACATGTCAAAACCGGCGAAAAGACAGCCATCTCCGTTGATGGATGTTTTATCTGGGTGGGTATACAGCCCATTACCGATTTTCTCCCGGACACCGTTGCAGTGGACAGCTATGGATTTATCGAGGCCAATGCCGACATGAGCACCTCTGTTCCCGGCATTTTCGTAGCCGGGGATGCGAGGAATACACCGTTGCGCCAGATCGCAACGGCGGTAGGCGATGCAGCCATCGCAGCGTTTTCCGCCGAGAATTATATTGAAACCGTAAAGAATGAGGCATAGGCATATGAAAGGCACAATCGCGGCAATAATGATTTCCATGCTGGTTTTTTCAAGCTGTTCGATGTTTGAACCCAAAAAAGAGCGCACCGCCCAGGAACTGGCCGCCGATGGGATGAAAGAATTCAATGATGGGAGCTATCGGGTTGCTATACAGACGTTCTCCAAACTGAGAAACTTTTACCCCTTCAGTAAATATGCCATCCTTGCCGAACTGAAAGTTGCAGATGCCCTCTACAAACTGACCCTGTATGAAGGGGCGATAGCCGCTTACGGAGAATTTGAAAAACTTCATCCGAGAAATGAGGCAACGCCCTATGTGGTTAATCAGATCGGCTTGAGCCACTATGGCCGGGTCGATACCATAGACAGGGAACAAGCGTCGGCCCGCAAGGCCCTGGAGACCTTTAAGCGACTGGTCAAACAGTTCCCGGATTCACTTTACGCCGTAAAGGCCAGGGACAATATCGAAAGATGCCAGAAAAGCCTTTCCGGCCATGAATTGGAGATCGGTCTTTTTTACTATAAGAGCAAGCGCTACCGGGCGGCCATAGACCGGTTTAAAGCGGTTCTAACCCAATACCCCGATGTGGGGAGAATCCACCACCAGGCCCTGCAATTCATAGCCCTGTCGGAAGCATCGATGAAGAGCCGGGCACCCAGGAAGTGACCGATTTCTTCCGCAGCCCGGAAAATCCGGTTTTCAACGTAGAACTCAACTTTCGGGACTCATGCCGTCGCGAAATGAACAATTTGCTGCTATTGTGGCAAAACCCGAAAGTTGAGGTGAAATGAAGAAAGAGGTTGCGAAAAGGGATCGGGTGATGTAATAGTGCCCTTTTTCAATTCCGAGCAGTGGGCACCTTAATGGAGCGTGAATTATGTCAAAAATATGTGAAATATGCGGCAAGAAGCCGCTATCCGGCAACAATGTGAGCCATGCACATAATGTAACGAAGCGTCGTTTCAATCCGAATCTGCAGCGGGTACGTGCCATACGAAACGGAACGGTCAAGCGGATATCCGTCTGTACAAACTGCATAAAATCAGACCGTGTGACCAAAGCCCCCTAATCTTCCATCCGTTTTACCGATTGAACTCCCTTTACTTTCTTTATTGACGTCAACACCTTGCTCAGATGATCCGTGCCCTCGATGGTTATGGTAAAGAAACTGTCCACAAGGGTATCGTCCCGTGTGGTGGTGTTGGCTGAGAGTATGTTTGCACCGCTCTGGTTGATATTGGTTGCGACATCGGCAAGCAAACCGACCCGGTCAGTGGAGTTCACACGGATTCTTAGCGGATAGGTTTCTTCGGTCAACGCCTCATCCCATTGCACATCCACCTGTCTTTCAGGATTTGTTTTCAGTGCGTTTAGACATCCGTTCCGGTGAACCGTTACCCCATGTCCCCGGGTGATGTAGCCCATAATGGCATCACCGGGAACCGGTTGACAGCATTTCCCAAATCTGATGAGAATGTCATCAACACCCTTGACCAATACCCCTGCCCCGGTCTTCTTTTTTCGTACACGGCCAATGATCTTGTTGAGAATGGATTCACTTTCTTCTTCCGATTCAGACTTGGGAATGAATTTCTGAACGATCTGAAGCGGTGTATTCTTCCCATAGCCCACGCTTGCGATCAGATCCTCAATGGTTTTGAAACCGAAATGGTTCACCACCCCGGCCATCTCTGCTGATTTTGCCAGCACATTGAAGTTCAGGCGGTACTTACCAAAAGCCTTTTCACACATTTCCCGCCCGAGGCTGATACTCCGGTCTTTTTCCTGGATCTTAATCCACTGTCTGATTTTGGATCTGGCCTTAACGGTTTTCACAAAATTCAGCCAGTCTTTGCTCGGATGATGGTTCTTTGCCGTTAGGATTTCAACGGTATCGCCGGTTTTCAACTCATACTGCAATCGGACGATATGCCCGTTGACTTTGGCACCAACGCATTGATCGCCAACTTCCGTGTGGATCAGATAGGCCAGATCAACGGGGGTTGCCCCCCTGGGCAGGGATTTTATGTCGCCCCGGGGTGTGAAAACATAGGCTTCGTCGGGAAAAAGATCGATGCGGACATTTTCCAAAAATTCTTTCGGGTCATTGATGTTCTCCTGGTTTTCCACCATGCTCTGGATCCAGGCAAATCGCTTGCTGATGTCCTCATCGATACGCTGGCCTTCCTTATAGCTCCAGTGAGCGGCAATCCCCGATTTTGCTATCCTATCCATTTCGGCTGTGCGAATTTGAATCTCTATCCGTTCCCCAAAGGGACCGATGACGGTTGTGTGAAGGGCCTGGTACATATTGGCTTTGGGAACACCGATGTAATCCTTGAACTTTGTCGGAACCGGCTTCCAGAGGGCATGAACAAGGCCCAGGGCTTCGTAGCACTGGGGTATCGTATCAAGAACAATCCGGAAGGCAATCAGGTCATAGATCTCCTCAAAGACAAGATTCTGGCTCATCATTTTCTGGAAAATGCTGTAATAGTGTTTATATCTGCCCAGCACCTCACATTGCAGGTTGTTTTCGGTCAGTTTCATCTCAATATAGCTCTTGACCGTCCCAATGTAGTTTTCCCGCTCTGACTGATCTTTACTGACAAGGGTTCTTAGTTGTGCATGTTCATCGGGGTGAAGATAGGTAAAAGAGATGTCTTCAAGTTCATTTTTTATCCGGTAGATGCCGAGACGTGCGGAAATAGGAGAATAGATGTCCAGTGTCTCCTGGGCGATCTGTCTTTTCTTGCTGTCACTCCTGTGAAATTGCAGCGTTCGCATATTGTGCAAACGATCGGCAAGCTTGATGAGAATCACCCGGATATCGTCTGCCATGGCAAGGAGGGTTCTTCGGATACTCTCGGCTTGCCGAACCTGGGAATCGCTTACGGGGAAAACACTTAATTTTGTGACCCCGGAAACAATATGGGCCACCTCCCGGCCGAACAACTCCTCTATCTCTTCGGCTGTGGCGTGCGTATCTTCAATGACATCATGGAGTAAGCCTGCTGCAATGCTGACCGTGTCCAATCGCATATCAGCCAGAATGCCTGCCACCTCCAGGGGATGGGACAGATAGGGCTCGCCGGACAATCGCACCTGACCATCATGTACGCTCGCCGAATAGATATAGGCACGATCAACGATGTCTGTATCCGCATCAGGATGGTTTTCAACGATCCTATCTATTATGTCATTGATTCTGATCATCGCTTAATCTAATAAGCCTTTGCGAACACCACCCGTTGCTGAGACGATCCCCCGCAACAGATACACGCCCCTTCCTCGGATTCTTCGCGAAAAGGAATACATCGGATGGTAACCTTCAGATCTTCCTTTATCTTTTCTTCACAGGCCGCTTGCCCACACCAGTGGGATAAGGCAAATCCACCGTGTATTTCAGGTCTTTCAAGATCTTTCGGGGTAAAAAAGTGAACGAAGGCATCTTTGTCGTCCAGGGACAGGGTATGTTCCTGCATCGCTGCTTTGGCCCGCCGAAACAGCCCGTTCTGAATGTCATCAAGAATGTCGGTTACCTGTGACAGGAATTCATCTCTCTTAATGGATGTTTTCTCCCGATGGCCCCTATCTCTTCTACCGACAAATACTGCGTTTTCCGCAATATCTCTCGGGCCGATTTCTATACGCAGGGGTATCCCTTTCTTGATCCAGTCCCATCCCCTGGCGCCGCCGATATCACGATCATCAATCTCCACAACAAGCCGGCGATGATGGTAATATACATCTTTCAGATCATTTGCCAGGCGTTCGGTAAATGCCATCACCTCGGGCCTGTCGTCTGCTTTGCGAATAATCGGCATCAGCACCACATGGGCAGAGGCCACCCTTGGGGGAAGCACGAGCCCATCATCATCTGAATGAGACATAATCAGTCCCCCGATGAGGCGGGTGGACGCACCCCAGGAGGTGGTCCAGGCATGATCGACCGTTTCTTCCGTCGTCTGGAACTTGATCCCGGACGCCTTGGCGAAATTCTGACCCAGAAAATGGGAGGTACCGGCCTGAAGCGCCTTTCTGTCCTGCATCATCGCCTCGATAGATAAGGTGTCAACTGCACCGGGAAACCGCTCGGCGGCCGTCTTGCGACCGCAGATAACAGGCATGGCCAGGTGTTTTTCGGAAAAATCCCGATAGATATCGAGCATGGTTTCCGTTCGTTCCAAGGCTTCCTCCCGGGTCGCGTGGGCGGTATGTCCTTCCTGCCACAGAAATTCGCTCGTTCGGAGAAACATCCGGGGCCGCATCTCCCACCGTACGATATTTGCCCATTGATTGATTAGAATGGGAAGGTCACGATAGCTGCCGACCCATTTGGAAAAAGAATCGCCAATGATGGTTTCCGATGTCGGTCTCACCACCAGGGGTTCATCCAGCCGACCGGCCGGCGACAGGCTCCCGTCTGAATTGCTCTCCAGCCGGTGGTGGGTGACCACCGCACACTCCTTGGCAAAGCCTTCGACATGTTCGGCTTCTTTTTCGAGAAAACTCAGCGGGATCAACAGAGGGAAATAGGCATTCTTGACACCGGTTGCCTTGAACATGTCATCGAGTGCTGCCTGGATATTCTCCCAGATCGCATACCCCCACGGCTTGATTACCATACAGCCTCTTACCGGTGAGTTTTCCGCCAGATCGGACGCCTTAATTACCTGCTGGTACCATTCCGGGTAATCTTCCGTCCGGGTCGGAGAAATCGCTGCTTTTGCTTTGGCCATAATATGTCCTTCCTACCCTCATGATGTTTGCATACCATCTATTTCCTCAAGTAGTACCTCAACGAGTTTTTCCTGGGGAAACTTCTTCACGACACGGCCCTTTCTAAACAATATCCCGGTGCCATCCCCACCGGCGATACCGATATCGGCTTCTTTCGCCTCTCCGGGGCCATTGACGACACAGCCCATAATCGCAATCTTGACCGGATCGGTCCGGTTCAGCAGGGCCTTTTCCACGGTTTCCACAATATCAAACAGCTCTATTTTGCACCGTCCGCAGGTCGGACAGGAGATGATCTCCGGACCGCGCCGGCGGATGTTCAGTGCCTTGAGTATTTCATAGCCAACCCGGATTTCTTCCACCGGATCTCTGGTCAGAGACACGCGAATCGTATCACCGATTCCCTCTGACAAGAGCATACCGATTCCCAGCGAAGATTTTACAATACCGGAATAAAGCCCACCGGCCTCTGTCACCCCCACATGCAATGGAAGATCGGTCTTTGAGGAAAGCATGCGGTATGCCTCAAGGGTTCGCGAAACATCCGATGCCTTGATCGATACCTTAATCTGGTGAAAATCCAGAGACTGAAAATAGTCGATATGACGAAGTGCACTCTCGACCATCGCTTCTGCGCTGGGGGATTTGTACTTTTCGAGCAACGCTTTTTCAAGGGAGCCGGCATTCACGCCGATCCGGATCGAGACACCCTCGCCTTTGGCGCAGTCGATAATTGATTTCACGTTTTCCAGGCTACCGATGTTCCCGGGATTTATCCTCAAGCCATCGGCCCCTGACCGGATCGCCGCCACAGCCAATCGATAGTCAAAATGTACATCGGCAATAACCGGTATCGTGATTTCTTTTCTTATCGAAGCAATGGCCACGGCGGCCTCTTCATCGGGAACGGCAACACGAACAATCTCACAGCCCGCCGCTTCCAACTGTCTTATTTGTGATGCGGTGGCACTGATGTCCTGGGTAAACGTATTGGTCATGGATTGCACCGCAATCGGTGCCCCGCCGCCCACCATTACGTTGCCAACCCTTATCGAGCGGGTGGGTTTGCGTTTTTCCAATGAATGCATATCTTTCATGGTCTATGGCCTTTTGGGATACGAAAGCACCCCGGTGCCGGCAAGGATGGATCGCCGCTCACCGCAGCGTCCACGAAGGGACGTTTCGACGATTTTTAACAAACCCCAAACCTTTGTTCAAGGGAAATTGATTCGCGCCCCTTGCAAGTGTATCACAGAAATGATTAACAGATAGAAATAATACGTTTATAGAATCCATGGATTCAGGAGGAACCCCGTTTATGAGTAGCGACATCCACACACCATTTGATGAAAAACATGGAACCGATGCACAGATGGATACGACCATCAAAGCAGCAATTACGGCGCGTGAAAAAGACAGTTCCCTGCCCTGTGCCCTCGCCTTTGAGATCGTAGAAGAACACGATGTATCCCCCCAGCTGGTAGGCGTCACACTCGATCTTCTCAATTTCAGGTTGACGACCTGTCAGATGGGATTGTTCGGTCATAAACCGAAGAAAAAGATTGTCAAACCTCTGGCCGATATCAGCCCCGATCTCAACGATGCAATTGCCGAAGCCATGGTCGATGGACGGCTGGCCTGCGCAGCGGCCTGGGAGATCGCCAACCGGTGCACGGTAAGCAAAATGACTGTCAGCAATGCCTGTGAAGCCCTTAAGATCAAGATAAAGCCCTGTCAGCTGGGAGCCTTCTAATTGGACCTTTCCCGCACCAGAAATGCTCCCATGGCCACTCGCGCCGGAAATGCCGGGTCCACTCCGGCCTGGATGGGGATCCTTGTATCGTTGTGGGTTATCCTCCTGGCCGGCGGATGCGACAAAGTGCCGACGCACCGAAGCCTTGAAGATATTCTGAAATCCGGTCACATAACCGTTATTACACGAAATAATGCGCATTGTTACTATATCTACCGGGAACAGAAGATGGGGTTTGAATACGACATGGCAGAGGCCTTTGCCGATTTTCTCGGGGTTAAACTGAATGTCGAAACCGCCCATTCCTGGGAAGAGATGATCCCTTCTCTGACAATTGAGGGCGGGGATTTTATCGCCGCCTCGATGACGATAACCCCGGAAAGAAAGAGAGATGTGATCTTTTCAGATGGGTATAGAGAAATACGGCAACATCTTATCGTGAATCGCAGCAATGGGGATGTGAATACGGTTGAAGACCTTTCCGGCAGGACCGTTCATGTCCGCAGAGGCACCTCCTATGAAAGCCGGCTGTCGGCCCTTCAGAAAGAGGGAATCGATCTAAAGATTGAGCTTCACGAGAATACCCCCACCGGGGAACTCATCGGTCAGGTGGCAAGTAATGATATTGAGATAACCATTGCCGACAGCGATATCGCCTTTCTTAACCGCCGGTATTACCCGAAGATTCGGGTTCTGGGGGCCATATCGGAGAGCGAGATCCTCGGTTGGGCAACACACCGCAACGCCCCTGATCTTCGCGATCAAATCAACCTTTTTCTGAAGGTCATACACAACAACGGCCAATTGGAGGAAATATACAAAAGGTACTACGCCGATGTTGAAACCTTCGATTACCTGGATCTGGCGGCCTTTCACAGAAGAATAAAGTCAAGAATGCCGGCCTACATCCGGATTATCCAGAGGGCCGCGGATAAGCATGATTTTGACTGGCGACTGATAGCGGCGCAGATTTATCAGGAATCCCATTTCAATCCCAAGGCAAAAAGCGATAAAGGCGCCCACGGGTTGATGCAGTTGACATTGCGTATGGCGACCAGCCTGGATGTAAAAGATATCTTCGATCCGGAGCAGAACATTGAGGCGGGCACCCGATACCTGCGGAAACTTTATGATCATTTTGACAAG
>JAZFSW010000240.1:0-4225 GCA_036446375.1 Desulfobacterales bacterium
GATTATCGCCAGGGGGAAACTGATGAGCAGACTCCCCAGGGCATCCCGCATATTTTCCTGTTCGCCCTTCAGGGCTATCGACATCCCCGGGTATCGATATTCGAGCTGTTTGAAAAACTCACCCAAATCGGACAGGACCTCCCCGGCATTGGCCCTGGCGGAATCGACATCCGCACTGACCATGACCCGGCGGATACCATTGGTACGGGTAATGGTAGAATAGCCCGGTTCAAAAGTGATGTCGGCCACCGACAACAGGGGCAATTCCTGTCCGCTTCGGGTTCGGATACGAATTTGCTCCAAGTCGGTTATTTTGCTGCGTTCACCTGCCGTGTACCGAACTTTAACCCGAACATCGTCTCTGCCCCGCTGCAGCCGAACCGCTTCATTCCCGTAGAATCCGGAATATACCTGCCGCGCCAGGTCACTGACCGTAATTCCAAGACCCCGGGCTTCCGGCTTCAGTCTGAGACGCATCTCGGTCTTTCCCGGCGAATAGTCCGATCGAATCTGGTTCACTCCGTCATACCGAGCCAGACGGTCCTTCAGATCATCGGTAGCAGCGAGGATATCATCCATGGTACGTCCCTGGAGCCATACTTCGATTGCCGATCCCGGTGGACCGCCTTGCATCCCCATAAACGTCAGGGACGTCGCACCGGGTATGGATCCGATCTCTTTCTCCCATGCCACCGTGACCTCTTTGGAGTGAATGCCCCGTTTCTCGCTTTCCAGGAGCAAAGCCTGCATCCCTCCGACATGCGGTCCGGATACGCCCTCCATCTCGCTAAGCGACCTGCCGAGGATCGATAACCGTGTTTCGACGAGAGGATCGCCCGAACGGGTCTTGATCTTTCCATTTAATCGGGTCAGCGCTTCATCCATCCGTTTCAGGGCCTTCTCCGTCACTTCAGCCGGCGTCCCATCCGGAAACCGGACATTGGCGGTAATGACAAATCCATCGATCTCGGGCAGCGCCGAAAACTTTACGATACCCCCCTGGACCAGTCCAAGGGTTAGGAGAAGAAGGCTCAGGGCGACGCAAACGAGGATATATCGCCAATTTAGGGCCTTGCTCAAAAAGGGTGTGTAGATATGTTCAACAAACCATTCCATACCCAGGCTGGTTGTATCGTGAATACGGTCAAGGAACCGGATGAGCGGGTTCCCATTCTTTGCCTCTGTGTTTGGATCCGGCAGATGGCTGAGATGAGCCGGCAGAAGAATCAGGCATTCGATGAGAGAAACCGACAGACAGACAATGACCACAACCGGAAAGATGGAAATGAATTTTCCTGATATGCCGCCGACAAACATCAGGGGGATAAATGCCACAATGGAGGTGATTACGGCGGTAATAACCGGCATGGCAACCTCACTGAGCCCTTCGATGGCTGCTTTGAGGGGGGATTCTCCCGCTTTTCGATGGACATAAATCGATTCCCCGACAACGATCGCATCATCGACAATAATGCCCATCACCATAATAAACCCGAATATGGATTGCGAATTGATCGTACCTCCCACTGCCCATAATACCGTCAGGGCACCGGCTAGCGAAATCGGTATGCCGAGACCCACCCAAAAAGAGAGGCGGAAATTGAGAAAAGCCCACAAAAGGAGGAAAACGATACCGAGACCGATGATCCCATTCCGGGTAAGAAAGCTGAGCTGGGTCCGTAGCTTGTCCGTGTTGTCCATAACCACGTTTAATTCAATACCCTCAGGTAGCTGCTGTTGTTTCTCCTTTATATATGCCTGAACCTCCTTGGAAATGCTCAGGGCATCTTCATTGTTGGCTTTCATAACGTTTAACAACAGGCAGGACTGACCATCGATCAAGGTGGTGTTGGGGACTTCAACAAAGCCATCGTTAATCGTCGCCAGACGATCCAGGGTAACGGTTTCACCACTCGGTTTTGCCAGAACCACAATGGAGGAAAATTCCTCGCCGGTGTATTTTCGGCCCACGGTTCGGACACGTATCTCCTCACCCCGGGTCCGTATCGTTCCACCGGCAAGATTGATATTGCTTCTGCGTATCGCATCGGCAACCTCGTCAAAGGTGAGTCCGTATTCGCGTAATCGCTCTTCGGAAACCTCGATCCCGATTTCATAGTCGCGAATCCCCATGATCTGCACCTGTGAAACCTTCGGTAACTGTTGTATGTCATCTTTTATCCGTTCCGCCCATTCTTTGAGCCGGCGCTCGGACATATCCCCGGCAAGGGCAAGCAGCATCACCTGTTCATCGATAATCATTTCTTGAATAATCGGCCTTTCCGCATCGACGGGGAAGGTAGAAATAGATTCTACTTTTGTCCGCACATCGCTCATCATCTTATCCACATCATAGCCGTCTTTGAATTCGACAATAACGGTACCGGCATTTTCACTGGAATACGTCGTATATTGCTTTATCCCTTCCATGCCATCGATTTGCTCTTCAATTTTTTGATTGATGCCCTCTTCCACCTCCTCCGGATCGGCACCGGGAAAGGGAATGGCGATCATAATCCTGTCCAGAGAAAAGCTGGGATTATTCTCGCGAACGATCGATATGCCGGCGACCCCGCCGGCCATAAAGATGAGAAGAACCGCGATATTGGCAAAAACCCTATTCTTGGTAAATGCTGCAATGACCCTTTTCATGATTCCTTATCCACGCTCCCATCGGTCGTAATTTCCAACAAGGCATTTTCCAGCGGATCGATCAGCCGGGTGGTGATAACCCGATCACCGGCTTGAAGGCCCTCACTGATGTAGGCAAAATCCCCCTCAGATCGATCGACAGTCACCTCCTGGGTCTTGAGTCGGTCGTCTTTTACAAGATAAACCGTGTTAGCAAAGCTAACCGCCCATCGGGGCACTTGAACAACGTCTTTCATCGTTTGGCCGGGTATCTGCACGGAACAGAACATCCCTTCGACCAACGGCAAGGCACGGGAATCAGGCAACCAGGCGTTCTTGGCCCTAATTCGGACGGCAACGGTCACGGTACGGGTCTGAGGATCGAATCTCACGACCCGGTGCAAGTACCCTTCCCAATGGTCCCCGTTTTTCATTTCTGTCCAGCGAATCTTGACAGACACCTTCTCGAGTCCGGAAAACCAGGCGGTCCTCACACCTTCCGTGTCGGGGTCAAAGCGGAGCCACCGCCGTGCGTCTCGACTATCCAGGGAAACCTGGATCTCCAGGACAGAATCATCTGCCAGGCTTATCACCTGTTGTCCCGGCGACACATATTGACCTTTTTCAAGGGAAACATCTTTGATGCGCCCGTCAAAGGGAGCCCGGATTTCACACCGTTGGAGGTTGGCTTCGGCCAGCTTGAATCTGGCCTGGGCCGATGCCAGACCGCTTTCTGCCTCCTTTATCCGGATCGGATACAGGGAAACGGCCTGATCCATCTGATCGGCCTGGTCCGAGGTACTGTTAAACGCCTGTTCCGCCCGATCAACACCGGATCGTGTGCCCACATTGTCCTGCTTGAGAAGATCTTGTATCCGTTCATATTCGGCTCTGGCCAGATCTCGATTCCGCTCAATGGTCTTAAGTCGCTGCACATCGATGGCATACTGTTTCCTCATTCTGGAAATCGCGTTTTCCATCTGTGCAACCATAGCCTCCGCTTCCCTATAGCCTGCCAGATAGTTCCGCGAATCGATTCGAAACAGGACCTCTGAAGCTGCGATGACCTCACCGGTTTCGAGCCGGGGATGCACGTGAACAATGATCCCGGGAACCTCCGGTGAAATAGAGACCACATTCAACGCCTTTGCCTCGCCATACCCGGTGATATTCACCGATACATCTTTCATTTCAGCGGTAAGTATTTCCACGGTGATGGGGCGTTCCCCGTTTTCCGCCGCAGCCGGCGGTTGTTTCTGGCTGGCAAGCGCGATCATCCCTGCTATGCCGGCAACGAGTATGAGGCCGCCGATGACAACCCGCTTTACGACACTGAGCTTAAGATTGGTCGGCTCGAATGAATCATCTGATACCATCTTGATTTCCCTTCTCTTTATGGGGTGTGTTTCATCGTTTTGCTTGTCACATCGGTCACTTGCTCAATTGGTTTAGCATGAATTGTGCCAAACAATCATTAGCTCATAATATCAATCGGTTACTCTATTCTACGTGCAATATGGAGACTCGGATTTGGCCATCAATACCATTTGTTATGAAATTACGCCAAATAATAGTTGTGGATGGCGAAGGGGTC
>JAZFSW010000241.1:0-3456 GCA_036446375.1 Desulfobacterales bacterium
GTCCCTATCATCGCCCTTACCTTTCTTGGCAGACCCCAGGACAGCGACGCATGGGAAGGTACCGTCGTTGCAGGCCATCTCACCAGACCCGTTAAGCAGAAAGACCTTCACAGGGCAATTATCGCCGCCGTGAATCCTTCGGTAGAACAGGATGCGCCGGCACCGGTTCATACCGCGGAACCCAAGGTAGATACGAAGGGCAAGCGGGCTCATATCCTTCTCGTAGAGGACTACCCCACCAACCAGCAGGTAGCGCTGATGCATCTGACCCGGGCAGGCCATCAAGTTGATCTGGTTGAAAATGGCCGGGAGGCGGTAGATGCCTATAAACGGAAGGATTTCGATCTCATCCTGATGGACATACAGATGCCCATCATGGATGGATATGAGGCGACCACTGCCATCCGGGCGTGGGAGAAGTCATCAGGTGAAGAGAACGCTGCGTGCAGAAGCCCATCGGTGCCAACGCCGATTATCGCCATGACCGCCCATGCCATGGAAGGGTATCGGGACACTTGTCTGAAAGCAGGGATGGATGACTATATTGCCAAACCCTTGAGGAGAAAAAGACTCCTTGAATTGGTGGATACATGGATCGAGAAGATTGCCGACGCTCAACCGACCGTCATCAATACCACAGCCAAAGACGATGCCCCGATGGATTTTGAAAAAGCCATAGCGGAATTTGACGGTGATGAGGCGTTTCTGGTGGGTGTTTTGGGTGATTTTATCGATAACGTCGCACCTCAGATCAGCAACATACGGCAATATATAGCCGATGGCGATGCAGGGGCTGTCAGGATGGATGCCCATGCCATCAGAGGTAGTGCGGCAAATCTGACCGCGGATGGTCTTTCGGCCATTGCCCGCGAACTGGAAGAGATTGGAAAATCCGGCGTCCTGGCAAAGGGCGCTGAAGTTCTCAAAAGACTTGAGGCGGAATTCTCACGCTTAGAGACCTACGCAAGGAGTAGATAAATCAGGCAAAAGGCACCTATTATGAATGTTCTTGTGGTCGATGATGAGGTCGTCAGCAGAAAGATGCTTCAGAAGATTATCGAAGGCCTCTGCGAATGCAGGGTGGTTGAAGGTGGAATGGAGGCACTGCAGATTGCCACGTCTGAAGATCCTCCTGATTTGATCCTTCTCGATGTCATGATGCCCGGGATGACCGGGTATGAGGTATGCAGAAGGTTGAAGGATAACCGCGGGACATCCCATATACCGGTCATTTTTATATCGGGCGAAAGACGACCGGAAGACGAGGCAAGAGGCTTTGAACTCGGTGCGGTGGATTACATCACAAAGCCATTCAAGCCGGCAATCGTCAAGATCCGGATTCAGACCCATCTCGAACTCACGCGGCATCGTGACAATCTTGAAGAGCTGGTAAGCCAACGAACCAATGAGCTGATAACACTCAACGAAACATTGAAACAGGAGATAGAGGAGCACACCAAAGCTGAAAAGGAAAGAAATGAACTTGAAAAGCAGCTCCTGCACACCCAGAAAATGCAGGCCATCGGTACGTTGGCCGGTGGCATTGCCCATGACTTCAACAATATTCTGGCCGCGATTCTCTCCTTTGCCGAACTCTCGATGTTGGACCTTACGAAGGAAGATCCGCTCCACCGCAATCTAGAGCAGATCATCAAGGCCGGCACCCGCGCAAAGGATCTCGTTTCCCAGATCCTGTTCTTCAGCCGTCAGAGTAAGCATGAAAAGATATCCCTGGACACGATTCCCATCGTAAAAGAAGTCTTGAAGCTGCTGGGGGCCTCATTTCCATCAACCATCGAAATCCGTCGGAATATTTCAACACAGGTTGGGATGATCATGGCAGATCCGACCCAGATCCATCAGATCCTCATGAACCTTTGCACGAACGCAAGTCATGCAATGGGGGACAAGGGTATTTTGACGGTTAGCCTGGAAGATGTGGTTTGTGATGCCGATTCCCGAAAGGACTACCCGGAACTGACTCCCGGACCGTATCTGAAGCTGACCGTAAGTGATACCGGTCACGGCATGGATCCGGCGACGGTGGAGCGTGTTTTCGATCCATACTTTACCACGAAGCAACCCGGTGAGGGCACAGGGCTGGGACTGGCGGTCGTAAGCGGGATTGTCAATACCCACGGAGGATCCATCAAGGTGTTCAGTGAGCGCGGTTCAGGCACGTCCTTTGAGGTTCTTTTCCCCACGACACAAACTGTGGAACATATCCGCACAGAATCCGCCGGGCCTATTCCTGAGGGCAGAGGGCGCGTGCTCTTCGTTGATGACGAACCCATGCTGGCTGAAACGGGCAAGCGCGTCTTGAACCATTTGGGCTACCAGGTGGTTGCAGAAACCAGCAGCACAGCTGCCCTTAGCCGTTTCAGAGGTCATCCGGATGCATTTGACCTGGTTATCACGGATCAAACCATGCCGCAGATGACCGGGATCGAACTATCCAGAGAGATTTTCGGTATCCGACCCGACATACCGATTATCCTTTGCACCGGTTTCAGTGAAATGATTACCGAGAACAAAGAAGAGATCGGTGGGATTAAGCACTTCCTCATGAAACCCATCGTCATGCGTGAGTGGGCCGAAGTCGTTCATCGTATACTGGCAGCCCCAAGCCCCTCAAACAAGAGATGAACGTCCAATCACGCCCTGGCGTGATCCAACAGCGGACATCGAATGGCAAAGACTACGCCCCGGCCCCGTGAAACCTGCGTCTCTTCAGTCCGGACCTGCGCAAACCCGACACCTGAACACTGAACCCTGAACACTATTCCCGCCCCTACCTATCCAGTACTTCCCGAATCGTCTCGGCCATTTCAGCCATCCCTACCGGCTTCATTACAAACGCCTCAATACCCATCATTCTTGCCTTATCCTCATTCATCGAATCGCTATGGCCGGTACAGAGGATAACCGGAATGTCGGGTCGGATGGCCATTGCTTCCTCTGCAAGCACCTGGCCGGTGAGATGGGGCATGGTTTGATCCGTGACAATCAGATCATATCTGTCCGGGTGGGCTTTAAAGACTTCAAGCGCGTCAACGCTGTTGGTCAGGACACTGACGTCATAACCGAGGCCGGTCAACATGGACTTGTAGGTTCTGGCAATTGCCGGTTCATCATCGACAAAGAGTATCCTCTCCGTTCCCCTGGGAGGATCTTTTTCTTCCTTGATTTCGGCCCGATCCTCAGCGGCGTCTATTCTGGGAAAAAATACCTCGAATGTCGTCCCTTTTTCAAGTTCGCTGCGCACGGTTATGGCACCATTGTGGCTCTGAACGATGCCCCGGATAACCGAAAGGCCCAGGCCGGTACCCTCCCCTATCGCCTTGGTGGTATAGTAGGGGTCAAAGATCCGTTCCATCACGTCCGGTTCCATGCCGTGGCCGGTATCACTAACGGTCAACTTTATATAGGAGCCGGTTTCCAGCCCGGGAATCTGCT
>JAZFSW010000242.1:0-7379 GCA_036446375.1 Desulfobacterales bacterium
AGGGGAGTTGATCTCATGGGCGATGGAGACGGCAAGCTGTCCCGTAGCAACCAACCTTTCCGATCGAAGAAGTTGTTCTTGAGTTTTCTTATGCTCGGTTATGTCCCGGGAGAAGACGGCCAGACGCATCACGTTCCCATCGGTATCCAAAATGGGATAGATAACATTATCATTCCATGTTCCCTCGCATTCATCCTCGAAACGGACCGCCTCGATGGTCTGAAGGACCTCAGCCGCCTTCCCTTTCCGGTGTTCGGCAAGCTTTTCCGGGAGGAAATCCCAGATAACGGCATTGATCATTTCAGCCCTTGTTCTGCCATATCTGTGCGCACCTTCCTCATTTACATCAAACACGACCCCCGAGGCATCGATCAGGGCCACCGCCTCTGCGGTGGCATTGAGAAGTGCCCTGGCCATTTCTTCACTCTCCCGCAGGATGCCTTCCGCCCGTGTTCGTTCCGCTTCAAGATGCATATGCTCGGTTACATCCGTGATAAGAAGGATAATGGTCTCATCGTCATCTTGAAATGGCAGCTTCTTAATGGAGAGTATTTTCTCATGGTATTGGATCGAAGGATTTTTCCCGGGGGCGACCGGTTGACCGGCATCCGATCGTATCAGTGCTTCGATCTGCCCCAGAGCAGGCTCATCGAACAGATCCGGGAAATAGGTCGCGAGGAGTTGTTCCTCTGATGTATCTAGCAGATCCAGTGCTGTGGGGTTCATATAAACAATCCGCCCATCGTTGATCTCCAGGATTCCCTCAGAAATGCTGTCCAGCATGGTTTGCAGATGACGATATTTTCCCGGAAGCTCGTTGGTTATCTGACGGGGATGCACGGAATCGAAACCCATTGCTTCATGGGTCGGTGTGGTCGCGCGAACGGTTTCGGAATCGTCGCCGGCGTCGGCTATGGCCGATAGCATATATTTGACGGTTTCCTTAAAGGAGCCTTTGGCAATGATGGCATTTGCCCCTATACTGGACAAATCAAGCTGTAATTCAGATGCTGCGGCTGACATGACCACCAGGTATGCACCCTTTAAATGGTCCATCTTCCGGATAACCGGGCAAAGCTTGTCCCCATTGAGACTGGGGAGGAAATAGTCGATGAAAACAACATCGGGCGTCTGCTCTGCCAGCATCTTGAGCGCCTGCAAACCGGATAGTGTGGTCGTCACGTCGCATCCGGCTTTTGTCAGTTGCTTTCCCAGATAGGACAGCAAAAGCTTGTTGTCATCGATGATGAAAATTCGTTTCATTTTTCCGGCATCTCATCAGTCATTCAATTCAGGGTCGCCTCCAGCCAAAACAAGCGGTCCCGCTGAAAACGGGAGGGCCGGTCTGATCGAAAAGGAAACGTTGATCTTTCACCGCAGAGTCGCAGAGGACGCAGAGAAAAGAAATAGACGGGTCAATTCTCAGTTCGAAATGACTTCTTATCCAATATTAACTGGTTGCCTCTGCGTCCTCTGCGCCTCCAGTCCCGCCGAAGGCGGGATGAGAACACAAATGTAGTTTCATACGAGCGCCACGTCTGGACGCGAGCGCCCCACCTGCCTGAGGAAGAAACAACACTGGGTTTCCCGAACCGTTTTGCAGCAACAGGCTCAGAACGATGTGGACACATACCACATCAGGGCATTATGTCAACATGAAAAGATTCGGAAAGAATACGGGTGCAAAGCCAGTGGAATATTTGAATATATAAATACTTTCAGCAGGTTAATTATACTATCAAGGACCCAACAGAACCGCTATATTCTCGCCGCTGTAGACCGAATCGATGGCTCGCTGGCAATCGTCAAAGGGTATGATCTCGGAGATCAGGGGTATGGGGTCGATCTGTTTGCGGGAAATCATATGGTATGAATCCATCATGCTGCCACCCAGAATGCCGATGATTTTCAGTTGTTTTATCGTCCACAGCATCGGATTGACCTCCATGGGTAAGACGAAACCGGCCAGCACAATCCTGGCGCCGGATTTGGTCATCTGTGCCGCCTGGTTCAGAACCTTGCCGTCACGGACACAGATCAGGACAGCATCGGCACCCGCACCGGTTAGCTTCACGACTTCGGCTACAATGTCCACTTCATCTGCGTTAAGAGCGACATCGACCCCCACTTCAAGTGCCTTATCCAATCGTGACTGGACCAGGTCAACAATGATTACCGGTGATGCGCCGGCTACTTTGGCAGCCATGGCGGCAAGCAAGCCGATCTTTCCCGCACCGATAACCACCGCGGACTGACCCGGTCGGACACCGGCGGCTGCGGCAGCACCATTTCCGGTGCAAAGCGGCTCTATGAAGACCGCCTCTTTATCGGACATGTGTTCCGGCACCTTCATTAGGCCATGCGGGGTCGATCTGAGATATTCTGCCATACATTTGAAGTTCTCGTAGCCTTCGGTGGGCCCACCGATTCCCTGGGGATCCGGATGGCCCGCAGGAATCGCTCTATCGCCCACCTCCCAGCCGCGCACCCCCTCACCCACCTCAACCACCTCGGCAACAAACTCGTGTCCGGGTATGGATCCCGGACGGATGCCGCTGGTCGTTCCGCTTGGGGCTATCGCCTGGGCCACGGCCTGAAATGAACCATCCAGATACTCCAGATCACTGCCGCAGATACAGGCGTATGTGGTCTTTAACAAGAGCCACCCCGGCTCTGCCTTGGGCATGGGAATATCTCTACACTCAACCTGTCGCTTAACGCCTGTTGCAACACACGCTTTCATGACGACCTCCTTTTGAGCTTTAACACGGGTCCATGCCATCTCCAGGGCACGGGATACTGGGGCCGTTTCGACCCTATCGGGTGCGTCCGGCATGCTTTCATATGGAAAGAATATCTTGAAGCTGCCTGGAATGTATATTGGATGGTTACATTAAGACAACCCCTTTTTCCGGTTCCAATGATATGCACGGCTCCCGCGTGACCGATACCGCAGCATTTTGGCATCCAGCGTCCATGAAGCCCTTGCACTGCGTATCAAGTAACGATATGATACGCGACCGCGAACCGAGGTCAGTGCCGCCTTTGGGCGCAAGTTCCGCAAGGCGGGACCCGTCTGATAAAGTAGGAAACTGCAATCATCGCAGAGGCGCTGAGAACGCAGAGGAAATATCTGTTAATATTAATGGCAAAGAGTGATGATTTGCACCTGAGTCTCACAGGGGCAATCCATCAAGAGTTATCTCTGTGCCCTCTGTGTGCTCTGTGAGAGACAGAAGATGTAGTTTCATATAGGGAAATGAAGGAGTCCGAATTTGCAGATGGAAACACTACAGGCCATACTTCTGGGGGCAATTCAGGGCTTAACCGAATTTCTGCCGGTGAGCAGCTCCGGTCACCTCGTTGTTCTGCAGAATATATTCGGTCTTCATGAGCCGGAGCTGCTCTTTGATATCAGCCTTCACGTGGGGACCCTGGTTGCGGTATGTGTCGTGTTCCGGGAAGATATTGTGGCCATACTCAAGGACCTGGCACGATTGCCTGTCGCATGTAAGCCATCGGGTGGTTTCCGCGCCGTTTACGCTGAAAATGCCAATATTCGCATGGCGTGGCTGATTGTTGCAGGCAGTATCCCCACGGGTATTCTGGGGCTCTGTTTCCACCGGATGGTCGAAGACATATTCGGGACGGTGCAAATCGTCGGTCTCATGCTGATGGTTACCGGTACCTTTTTATGGCTAACCCGGTATAGGCGCCAACCGGGTCGGGCCATCGACCGGATGACGACCGTCGATGCGCTGTGCATTGGCCTTGCCCAAGGGCTTGCAATCATGCCGGGGATATCGCGCTCCGGCGCCACAATCGCGGTGATGCTTTTCCTGGGGTTGGACAGACAACTGGCCGGACGCTATTCGTTTCTCTTATCCATCCCTGCCATACTGGGGGCATTGGCACTCAATATCGATGGCGGCATCCAGACCGGCATGTCTCTCGGCTCGATTATTGCCGGGACGGTCATCGCCGGGATTGTGGGCTATGTTGCGCTGATCGCATTGCTGCGCATCGTAAGAAAAGGAAGATTACATCTCTTTTCCCCGTACTGCTGGCTGCTGGGAGCGACCATCCTGGTCTGGTATTGGATATAGCCGGACTCGATAGCATCCCCTTACAAAAGGAAATAAACATGAACTATGAGATCTTCAGAGAATATGACATCAGAGGCATTGTGGGAGAGGATATCACCGATGACGATGTAATCGATATCGGCAGAGGCGCCGGCACCTTCCTCCGAGCCCATGGTCGATCGCAACTGTCCGTGGGTCGCGACTGCCGGGTCTCTTCGGATCGTTATTCGGAAAAAGTCATCGAAGGACTGCTGGCAACCGGTTGCAGCGTAACCGATATCGGCACCTGTCCGACGCCGGTGTTCTATTTCTCCATCCAGCACCTGAATCTGGAAGGGGGAATTATGGTAACAGCCAGCCATAACCCGGCAGAATACAACGGGTTTAAACTCTGCATGGGTTCAGATTCAATACACGGGAAAGATATCCAAGAAATAGGCAACATCATCAAAGATAGGGCATACACCGAGGGACAGGGGTCTGTCTCTACCACCGATGTTATCGAAGATTACACGACATTCATTGAAGAGAATATCCGTATCACCAAGCCCCTGAAGGTCGGAATCGATGCGGGCAACGGCACCGCAGGAGTGCTGGCCGTTCCCATCCTGAAGCACCTGAATTGCACGGTACATGATCTATACTGCGATATGGACGGCACCTTTCCCAATCATCCGGCGGACCCAACGGTGCTGGAGAACATGACCGATCTCATCGCTCTGGTTAAGAAAGAACAACTGGATGTGGGCATCGGTTATGATGGGGATGGGGACCGGATCGGGGTAGTGGACGAAAAGGGCAATATCATTTTTGGCGATAAGCTCATTATCCTGTTCGCCAGGGAAATTCTTTCCAGGAAACCGGGCGCTACCATCATATCCGAGGTCAAGTGCTCCAAAACCATGTATGATGATATCGAGGCCCATGGCGGTAATGCGATTATGTGGAAGACCGGCCATTCCCTGATCAAGCAGAAAATGAAAGAGGAAAAGGCCGAATTGGCCGGGGAAATGAGCGGTCACATGTTCTTTGCCGATCGTTATCTCGGATATGATGATGCGATATATGCCAGCTGCAGACTGCTCGAGATACTGGCGGATTCCGGTAAGAGAATATCGGATCTGCTGGCCGATGTCCCCCAGACCTATACGACGCCCGAAATAAGGGTGGAATGTCCGGATGATGAAAAGTTTCGGGTGGTCGAGAAGATCACCGATTATTTCCGTAAGCGCCATGAGGTGATCGACATCGACGGGGTTCGGGTTGTCTTTGAAGACGGCTGGGGTCTTGTCCGCGCATCCAACACCCAACCCTCCCTGGTCTTGCGTTTTGAAGCGATGACGGAAGTCAGATTGGCGGAAATAAGAGATTTGATGGAGTCCGTTCTGGCAGATATCAGAAATGCGTAGCGCTCATCCCGTAATATCAGCAACTTCTGGATCCCGGATCGCGTCCGGGATGACGGCAAAGGGACTTCCTACGAGCGCCGCCTCCGGCCAAAAACAAGAGGGCCCGCTGAAAACGGGAGGGCCGGTCTGATCGAAAAGGAAACTTTGATCTTTCACCGCAGAGTCGCCGAGAAAAGATTGTTTAATATTAGTCTGTTACCTTTGCGTCTTGGTGCTTTTGCGCCGTGGCGCCTTTGCGAGAGATATCTTTTGGATGCCATTGTCTAGTGGAAATGTAGTTTCATATGAGCGCCGCCTCTGGCTAAACCACAGCCAGTCTGATCGAGAAAGAAACTCGATAGACGGCCAAAAAGCTTGTTCTCGCGCAAAGCCGCAAAGACGCAAAGGAAAGACTTTAAATATTAGTGCTTTACCTCTGTGACCTCTGTGACCTCTGTGGGCTCTGTGAGAGATAGAAATATAGTTTCATACGAGTTCATCAACAATGGCCGATCCATAGCAAAAAAGGCAGCACCCGGATTTCAATCCGGCATTCTGCCCTTTTCATCGATTGTTGGTTTCCTTAAGTGCCGTTATTTGGTCCTGGACCAGCTTTATTTGTATGTAAGCGGCAGGCGAAAAGATGCACGCACACCCAAGAAACCGTTTTGCAATCTGTCTGAGGTAAATGCAAAAGGCAGGCCAAAACCCAATCTTCCTCTGTTATTTCTTTCAGCCACGTGGTTCAAACCTGTTCTGACAAATTATCACTACGGGGAATAGGGGTCCTTCTATAATTGCCACAGAGTTTTAAATACTATGATTTCCAATTGTTACCACCTGTTCCCAGCGAAAGGATGGCACCTCGCAGCCGCTTCTGCATACCGGTTGACAGGAACGCAACGAAGATATTTGCTGTGTTCTTTCTCTCATGTCATCCATGAGGAACACCATCCACTATGACAAAATCTGTCATTTGACAGGAAATTGACGTAATCGGGGCTGCAAAAACAGGACGGTTGGCCCATGTCCATCACTTCAGCGGTGCTTCAGGGCAGGAAACGCATTTAGTGTAAATAATTAATGACATAGCGCGAAAAATTATGTAAAGAGGATAGAGCAGAGGCGTAAGACGATGCTGGCGTTCCAGCAGGGATCTTTTGAAGAACATGAAAGGAAGTGAGGTTCGGGAGAAGGCAGGGACAGCTGGAATGGATGGCATTTTCCTGTAACTGGTACCTGGGACGAGAATCGAACTCGTACAGAGATTAACTCCGAGGGATTTTAAGTCCCTTGCGTCTACCTATTCCGCCACCCAGGCATTCACAGTTCCAGTGGTCTTTATTGATAAAATAGAGACCATTTCACATGACGCCAAAATAGCCAAATCTCCCGACCCTGTCAATGTTTTTAATCGTTACGCATCGTCACCGGATTGGAAAATTCGGCGAACGCTGAATCTCTGCCAAGTATCACCAACCCCAACGAAAGGAGAATTACCATGGCACTTTCAAAAGCTCAGATCGTAAGCTCCATCAACAAGGAAACCGGTATTGCCAAACCCCACGCCACAGAACTGGTAGAGATACTACTAGAGACCATCAAGAGCTCTCTGGAATCCGGCGATGACGTTCTTATCAGCGGCTTTGGCAAGTTCTGTGTAAAAAACAAGCAGAAACGCAGGGGCAGGAATCCGGCAACCGGGGCATCCATGATCCTGGACCCCAGACGGGTCGTTACGTTCAAGTGCTCAGGAAAACTGAGAGACCGGGTCAATATCTGATTGGGCCCCTACCTTCAGGGAGATACAACATGAGTCGCGCTGAGGAAGAATTTGGGATAGACAGCATCACCGTCAGCTTAATCAGGCATGTCATGGACATGCCCTACGAAAAACAGGCTGCCC
>JAZFSW010000243.1:0-6518 GCA_036446375.1 Desulfobacterales bacterium
GAAACTCAGCACAAGGAGCACTACGACCATTTTTATCATTTCACCCATGTCACCCAGCCTTTCCAATCGCTTTGGGTCGGATCTTGTCCAAGAGCGGATTGAGAAGATTCATGATCAGAATCGCATAAATCACACCGTCCACATAGCTGCCGATATTCCGAATAAGAACCGTCAGCATCCCCCCGCCGGCCCCGTATATCAGCATCGGTATAATGTTTACCGGCGAAGATGAATCTTCGGTGGCTAGGAAGAACGCGCCGATCAGCGTATAGCCGCAAAGAAGGTGGAAAACCGGTCCAGCATACTGGCCCGGGTCGACCAGATAAAACCCGAAAGCCGTGATAAAGATCCCGGCAATAAAGGAAAGGGATATCTCCCATCGGATCGTTCGTTTTGCCATGAGATAGATCCCGCCAAGAACCAATCCCAAACCGAAGGTTGCACCGATCCCGCCGGACTGTCTGCCCAGGAGAAGGTTGCCTGTGGTGTACCCATCGATGGCCGACACGCCGAAATACTTAAGTTGGGTCAGCGGATAGGCCATAATGAAACCAAGATCATAGTCGACAAGGGCCTCATCAAAATCAAAATAGTTGTTCCATGAGATCATCAATATCGCCATGGTCACCAGCACCGGATTGAAAGCATTGCCGCCGATGCCGCCATAGATCTGCTTTCCGATAACAATGGCTAGAAATGTGCCCACAACCACAATCCACCAGGGAATGGTCGCCGGCAGAAGCATGGCCAATAGCAGGCCGATGAGGGCTGCATTGCCGTCACCAATGGTAATATCCTGTCGGGTCAGCCGATTGATGAGAAGCTCCCAGAGTATCGCCGTTGAAACACTCAGTGACACCACAGCAACGGCCGGCATTCCATACTGGACAAACCCCAGCAATATGGCGGGAAGCGCGGCGAGCATGATATGATGGCTTCGGGCCGATATGCTGCTCCCCTCGTGCCAATAAGGGGGGTGGGAGACGATGAATTTTCTGGTGTCAGGCATCTGTTTCCTCCGTCTCCATCTCCGTCTCCTGCATGCGGGCCAGTTCATATTTTGCGAGCCGGATATATTGAGATATCGGTATCTTTGACACACACACATAGCTGCAGAAACCACATTCGATGCAGGCATGCAGATCATATTGGTCTGCGGCTTCCTCATATTGCCCCACACCAAGGAATCGAACCAGCATGTTAACCGGAATCAACACGGGACAGACCTGGACACACTCGCCGCAGTTTATGCAGGGGGTGTCAGCACTTTGCGGAATATCGTCCCGGTCCTGGAGGAAAATGACATCGGTATCCGGTTGGATCGGTTGATCCAGGGAATAGATGGCAGACCCGGTCATCGGGCCCCCAAAAATGATCCTGTCCTGTTCATTTAGCGTTATTCCAGTCTCGGTAAGAATATCGGCAACCGGCGAACCGATACGGACCGACACCAACCGGCTCACCCCTTCTTTGGTTGCCAGGGTCAGGGTTTTGATGTGCGGTATCTTCCCGGTAGTGAATGCCTGCCCAAGGGAAGCCATCGCCTCGGCACTAAAGAAGGCAATTCCGAGATCTTCACATGTTTTTCCGGCGGAAACCGTCCTGCCGAGGACGTTCCGCGCAATCAGAAAGGGGTGAGTGGACGGATAGTGGGTGTCAACGGCTTTCATGTCGGCCCCCATATCCCCAAACCCATGAACAAAATGCCTCGGCACAACGATGGTGACATTTTCAACACCGGTTATCTTTTTCAGGATGCCGATCCCGTCCCTCACTGCAGTGGGATTGGCGGTCAATGCGTATTGATGGGTGGTGCTGAAGAGATCGCTGTCCAAACCATACACCACGATGGTATCTATCGGCTTTTCAGGATCGGTAAACAGCTCAAGCGGGGGTCTGCCGGGAACCTGGGTAAGATATGTAAGTGCTGTTGCCAGGGTGGGATCTTTGCTCGCCGCTTCGAATTGATTGTCAAACACATCTTCTTTGGCAGCGTCAACACGAATAGCGGTGTATTGCCGACCGAAATCACCGGTAAAGGGTGACAGTGTGGTAATCGTACCGGTTACCGGTGAGATAAGAGGGGTGGGATCCCCTTCAAAGAGGATGAGTTTCTCACCCGTCCTGATGGTATCGCCGCGATGGAGCAATGCTGTATCGGCGACCCCGGAAGAGTCAAACGGCCGGTCATACAAGAGCGTGAGGGTCTTGGAAGTGGGCATGCTTTGGGGCGCGGAAGGTCGATGGTCAAGCAGTGAATACTCAAGACGAGGTCTCACCAGGGTGCCAAACAATTTCTTCATGATTTTATTACCTTTTTCCGGGCAGCAATGAAATGGGGGTAGCAATACCGAGAGATTCCCCTGCCGCTACATCACATGACACCAGCGACACCGGTCATCCTCTTTGATGGGGCCGATATCGCGATCGAAATCCTTATGGCAATCTTCACATTGTTGATGGAAGGCATCCACCCGCTTGATGTATGTCTTACCCTCTTTCACTTCGTCTTCCTCTTTGTGGCACTCGCCGCAAAGATCCGGCATCAGATGCCCGTCCGGGTCCGTATGGTGACAGTCGATACAGTCCATTCCGTATCCAGCAACCGACACATGGATTTCATGGTCAAACAACACCTTGCCGGCCAGATTTTTCAGCATGATTCTTGCCGGTGGATCCGGTGCTACGGCTGAGAAGGCTGCGTAGGATAATACGCCTAGAATCAGCAAACCAATCGCGAGACGGTAAGCGAGTTGCCGTTCCTTTTCGGAAGCCATATCGTTACATTTCCTTGTTGAGTTTAGTCGCCGGGATCGGCCTATAGGCGCGATGCCATGCACCGCCTAACATAACGGGGTAAAGCTTTCAAGTCCTTTCTTTGCATACGCCACAAATTGTACAGGATTCAAGATCACAGGGGGGAAACCGGGTACCACGATCGGCCCTTTCGGCCTCTCTTTTTAGAAATGATCGCTTGATCCCATGATCGATAAAGTCCCATGGGAGGACTTCATCGTAGGGTCTTTGGCGGCTTGCAAAGAAATCCGTATCCACCGAGGTTGCCTTGAGTGTTTTTGCCCAGTTACCTCTGGCCTGATGAAGATCTGTCAGGACCTCTGCGACTCTCCGGTCTCCCCGTGAAAACAGGGCCTGAACATAGGCCCATCGGGGTGCATCAACATGGATGCGAAGATTGGCCACCCCCTTCAGACCCGCCTTTACCCGCTTAATCTTCTCCTTTAGCACGGCAATCCCGTCCATTGCCGCCCATTGGAACGGCGTTGAGGGTTTGGGGACAAACGGACTGATGCTGACGGTTATTTCTCCGATCCGCGTCTGTTTTCTACTTGATTCGAGAAATCGGCGCTTAACCCGAAGACACAGGTCCACCACCCCATCGATATCTTCCCGGGTCTCTGTCGGAAGCCCGATCATGAAGTAGAGTTTCACGTTGGCAATACCACCGGAAACGAGGGATTCGACCCCGTTGAGAATATCGACATCGACAATGTCTTTATTGATAACATCACGCAATCGTTGGGTCCCGGCATCCGGGGCTATGGTCGCGGTCTTTACGCCGCTTTGCCGGAGGGCTGCGATGATTTCAGAGGAAAGGCGGTCGGCTCTCAGGGAACTGAACGATATATGGATGCCATTGGCCACAGCCTGCTCACAAAGCCGGTCGATCTCCGGCAGATCCGAGACGGCAGTACCGACCATGCCGATCTTGTCTGCTACAGCAAGTCCCTCAGCCATACACGCTTGGAGAAGAGCAAAAGATCTGGGCCGATAAGGTCGGTAGACATATCCTGCACTGCAAAATCGACACCCATGGGGGCAGCCCCGAGCCACTTCAATGAGAAACGTATCGCCAAAGACCGTGTTGGGGGTCAATATACTGCTGCAGGTGGCGACCGATGCAAGATCCTCAACAAACACACGTCTCACCCGTGCAGGCACATCGGCGATGGGATCAAAAGAAGCAAGGGTCCCATCGTTCTTGTAGGCCGGCTGATAGAATTCCGGCACATATACTCCCGGAACATTTCCGGCAAGTGCGATGAGTTGATCCCGTCTGGTACCTCCGGGGGTATAATGATTGAAAAAGGGGGGTATGAGCGCTTCGGCTTCACCGATGAGGAAACAATCGACAAATGGCGCCAGAGGCTCAGGGTTCAGAAAACAGGCGACGCCACCGGCCAGCACAAGAGGGAGGGGAGACCTCCTATCGCTGGATAATGGGGGAATGCCTGCCTTGTCCAGTATCGTTAAGACATGCGGATAGTCATTTTCAAAGGAAAGGGAAAAAGCAACCACATCAAAGTCCGACAGAGGCCTTCCCGATTCTACGGTCATGACCGCTGCCGTTGTCCGCCCGCGATCGGTGGGAAGGAACGCCCTTTCACAGACCATGTCCACCCGATCATTGAGTAGCCGATAGACCGACTGGAAACCGAGATTCGACATCCCGACAGCATATGTGTTTGGATATACCAGCGCAACCCGTATGCGGCCCCGCCAGCTCTTTCTCACCTCACCGGTTTCGGATTCTGCCAATTGCCGACGGGGTGTTTCTGTTTTCCTTACCATTGAATTTGCTTGCTGATCGTCTGTTGAATGACAAGAATTCGGGTCAATGATCAAACGTCAATGGAAATTAGTCAACAAGAATCCCTAATCGGCTTTTCGCCTCAAGAATGTAGGAATGTCAAGATCGCTGCTATCGACGGCATTCCCCTTGTATCCTCTATAGGTGGCCCCGGTCGATTCGCCCACAGCGTGCTTCTGACGAATGAAGGTCGGTGCGTCATAGTCGATACCGGATTCCAGGTCAGCGGGCGTAACATCTCTGACGGTTCCCCTGAGTCGTTTCTCTGCAGGTTTGCTGTTTACCTGGCGGTCGTCCTCGGACCCAATACCCGTGGCAATAACTGTCACCTGCATCTCATCTCCGAGTGTATCATCGACCACTGCCCCCCAGATGATATCGGCATCCTCACCCACCTCCTTATAGATGCGATCCGAGGCCTCGGTCATCTCCTCCAGCGTCATATCGCTGCTGCAGGTGATGTTCATCAATACGCCGCTGGCACCGGATATGGAAATGTCCTCGAGCAGGGGGTGAGATATGGCGCGTTCGGCTGCTTCAACAGCACGGTTTTCACCAGTTGCCACACCGATACCCATTATGGCCATTCCGGCTCTTGACATGGTTGTTCTGACATCGGCAAAATCCAGGTTGACCAGACCGGGCATCATGATAAGATCGGTGATGCCTTTTACCGAGTGGAGAAGGATCTCGTCTGCCCTCTGGAACATGTCGATCATTCTGGCATTCTTTGATGCCAGGCCCCTTAGACGATCGTTGGGTATGGTAATGACCGTGTCGGCCACCTGTCTCAACACCTCAATACCCTCTTCTGCCTGCCGGGCACGTTTCTTCCCCTCAAAGGAAAAGGGTTTTGAGACGACTGCTACCGTCAAGGTACCCATATCTTTGCATATTTCGGCAATGACCGGTGTTGCACCGGTACCGGTCCCTCCCCCAAAACCAGCTGTAATGAAAACCATATGACTATCTTCGAGGGCACTTCGGATGGCTTCAGCATTTTCCAGAGCTGCTTCGCGCCCCACCTGTGGATCGGCCCCGGCCCCGAGCCCCTCGGTCATTCTCTCTCCCAACTGAAACTTCAGCTGAGCGTTTGAAATTTCCAGGGCCTGGGCATCGGTATTGGCCGCTATAAATTTGACGCCCCGGAGCTTAGACGCGATCATGTTGTTGATCGCGTTCCCCCCCGCGCCGCCGACACCAATCACCTTGATCTTAGCCGATTTTTCGTTTTCTACGAAAGCAAATGTCATTTTTTCCCCCTGTTATGTAAAATTATCGCCAAACAGCATATGTGTTGCCGTGTCGATCCCCATGGCAGTTGGAGATGTCACACGGATGTCTTATCCTCTGCCGGCCCTGCATTCTCCTAGATGACGTCTTTGAACCATCTCTTCATCTGGGTCATGAGGCGATTGAAGATATTAACATCCCGAATCCTGAATTTGTTGTCCGCCCGATTTCTGGCACCATACAACACCAGACCCACGCTGGTTGCGTACATCGGATTGTTGACCACATCGGTGAGCCCCCCAATGCCCAACGGTTTCCCCAGACGGGTCGGAAGGTTGAATATCGACTCCCCGATCTCGGGAACACCGTCCAACAGGGCCGATCCGCCGGTAACGACCACGCCGGATGTAATGGCATTTTCCATCCCGGCCCGGTATATTTCACGATTGATCAGCGTAAAAATCTCTTCCATCCGCGGTTCCAGTATCTCACCAAGGATTTGCCTGGACAGTTTCCGTGGCTCACGACCCCCCATACCGGGCACTTCCAGCATCTCTTCGTTGCCAATGTTTGCAGAGATACAGGTGCCATATTTTATCTTTATCTTTTCGGCTTCTCCCAAGGGAGCGCGCAACCCTACGGCAATGTCATTGGTAAGATTGTTGCCGCCAAGGGA
>JAZFSW010000244.1:0-5442 GCA_036446375.1 Desulfobacterales bacterium
TATCCGGTCAATCCACAAGTACCAGTCTCTTCAAGGGGGGCGACGAGGCCTCAATCAAACACATCGACTGGGCGCAGGAAGCCGATGCGGTGGTCATTGCCCCTGCGACGGCAAATATCATTGGTAAATTCGCAAATGGCATTGCCGATGACGCCCTAAGCACGTTCATCATGGCGGTAACCTGCCCGGTGATGATATGTCCATCGATGAATACGAATATGTACGAAAGCAAGGCGGTTCAGCGAAACCTTGAAACTTTGAGAAACGATGGGTTTTATGTTCTGTCACCCGGCGAAGGCGATCTGGCATGCGGTACATCCGGTCCGGGCAGACTTCCCGAACCGGTAGAGATTATGGACAGGCTCCTGGCCCATCTCACACCGAAAGATCTGTTGGGGAAAAAGGTGCTGGTTTCCGCCGGACCGACCCATGAAGCCATTGATCCGGTACGCTATATCAGCAACCCCTCCTCGGGCAAGATGGGGTATGCGATTGCCAGAGCTGCAGAAAACCGCGGGGCCGACGTTATTCTGGTAACCGGTCCGACCCATCTGACTGACCCCATTCATGTCAATACGATCAAGGTGAGGACGGCAGCGGAAATGGCCGACGTGGTGTGTGAGCACTTCGATAGTGTCGATATCGCCATCAAGGCAGCCGCTGTATCAGACTACAGACCCCGGGAACAGGCACGCCAGAAGATTAAGAAAAAGGCGAAGGAAATGGTTCTGTCACTGGCGCAGAATCCGGATATCCTCAAAACGCTGGGAAAGATCAAAACAAACCAAATCCTTGTTGGCTTTGCCGCTGAAACTCAGGATCTTGAACAAAATGCAACAGCAAAATTGAAGGAAAAAAACCTGGATATGATCGTCGGCAATCTGGTGGGAGAACCGGATTCCGGTTTTGCGGCCGACACAAACCGTGTCACCTTGTTTTTCAGGGATGGGACACGAGAAGCCCTTGAAACAATGGAAAAGGATGCCGTCGCCCATACGCTACTTGATCGAATTCTGCCATTGGCAAATGAATAACACACCCCTTAACGAGATTACCGATGACATTATCCGCACCCTCAAGGCTTTGTCTGATGCAGGATGGAAGGGATTTGACTGTTCGGAGAGCTGCCTAGAAGCACTCAAGAACTGGGAAAGAAGTGGGACCACAATGTCTGAGACCCTTGATGATATTATAGATGACCTTGGGGATTGCCATCGCTGTCCCCTAGCCAAAGACCGTACGAAAATCGTTTTCGGTGTCGGAAACCCCGATGCAAAACTCGTATTTGTCGGTGAAGGACCGGGATATGATGAGGATAAACAGGGAGAGCCATTCGTCGGTCGTGCCGGACAGCTGCTGACAAAAATCATACAAGCGATGAATCTAACCCGGGAGCAGGTCTATATCTGCAATATCGTGAAATGCCGGCCACCGGGTAACCGAAACCCGTCGCCGGATGAGATAACGACCTGTTCGCCTTTCTTGAAGCGGCAACTCATGACGATACAGCCGGATTTTATCTGTGCGTTGGGGACATTTGCCGCCCAAACCCTGTTGAATACCACGGTACCGATCTCAAAGCTCAAAGGTCACTTTCATGATTACATGGGGATACAACTGATGCCCACCTTTCATCCGGCATACCTGTTGCGAAATGCCGGAAAGAAACGTGACGTATGGGAAGACATGCAGAAACTGATGAAGGCAATGGGGCTGAATTAGGTCATCGGTCACGCCAATTGCTTATCTTGCCAGAAAACTAGCAAACGAACAACAAGCAACCGTCTATTTCGCGAGGTAATCACTATGAAACGCGGCATATTGATAATCGCCTTGGTGGTAGGTCTGTTCATTTCTGCTCAACCCAGTTTGGGGGGAGACGCAACGATCTATATCATGGAGGTGGCGTCACCGATTGGCCCGGGTATTGTCGATTTCATAGAGCAGGGAATTGCCAAAGCATCCGATGAGAATGCGGCCCTTCTGATTATCGAGTTGGATACACCGGGAGGTCTTGTCGATTCCATGCGCGATATCGTGAAGGCGATTTACGCCTGCAAAGTGCCGGTCGCGGTCTATGTGTCACCCAGTGGCGCCCGCGCGGCATCTGCAGGTGTGATGATCACCATCGCCGCAGACGTTGCCGCCATGGCCCCGAGCACCAATATCGGCGCTGCCAGCCCGGTCAATATGGGCGGGAAAGAGGTCGATGAAACCATGTCCAAGAAAGTCACCAACGACCTGGTGGCTTTTGTAAGAGCCATCGCAGAGAAACGGGGAAGAAACGTCGAATGGGTCGAAAAAGCGGTTCGCGAAGCCGTGTCTGTGACCGAGACGGATGCGCTGAAGGAAAATATTATCGATGTTGTAGCAAAAGACATCGATGACTTAATCGCACAGATCAATGGCAGGAAGATCCCGGAAAAGGGGACGTTGGACTTGGATGATGCCACCCGAATCCGGATTCGGGAAAGTCTTCGAACCAAGATACTCAAGACGATCAGTGACCCCAATATCGCCTATATCCTCATGATGATCGGTCTGGCGGGGTTATATTTTGAATTGTCCCATCCCGGTGCGATCTTTCCGGGAGTGGTCGGCGGGATTGCGTTGATACTGGCATTTTTCTCCTTCCAGACCCTTCCGATAAGTACGACGGGGATTCTGCTTATTCTTCTGGCCATTGTGTTCTTCATTATGGAAATGAAGATCGCCAGCTATGGATTGCTCAGTATCGCCGGTGTGATATCCCTGCTTCTGGGATCTCTAATGCTTTTTGAGAGTGGGCCCACCGGGTTACAATTGTCCCTGAGCGTGATTCTCCCGACAATTTTCATCATATCCGCTTTCTTTGTCACTATCGCTTACCTGGTCTTTAGAGCGCAGACCGAGAGACCGATGACCGGCGCGGACGGTCTAATCGGTAAGAAGGGCGTGGTGACAAAGGCACTGAAACCTGAAGGGAAAGTATCTGTGCATGGGGAACTGTGGCATGCCGTCGCCAACGAATCAATAGCGAAAGGGTCTAAAGTCAGGGTGGTTAAGGTGGAGGACCTTGTCCTGGAGGTAGAAGAACTCGTCTGATTAACTGCAGTTTTACATCCAAAAGGAGACAGACATGTTTACAACGATTGTTATTCTGGTGGTACTGGTTATATTTTTTCTCTCTGCGTCGTTGCGGGTTCTGAATGAATATGAACGGGGCGTAATTTTCCGCTTGGGTAAAGTACTGAGTCAGGAGAAGGGACCGGGTTTGATCATACTGATTCCCATTGTTGACCGGATGCAAAAGGTCAGTACCCGTACGATCGCCATGGACGTGGACCCGCAGGATGTCATCACAAGGGATAATGTTTCGGTCAAAGTCAACGCCGTCATCTATTTCAGGGTGATCCGTCCCATACAAGCCATCATCGAGGTCCAGGATTACATCTATGCCATGTCCCAGTTGGCCCAAACCACTATAAGAAGTGTATGCGGACAGGCGGAGCTGGATGAACTCTTGTCGGCCAGGGACAAGATCAATTCGGAACTTCAGGAGATTCTCGATACCCATACCGATCCCTGGGGTATCAAGGTTGGCAACGTGGAACTCAAACACATCGACCTACCCGAGGTGATGCAAAGATCCATGGCCAAACAGGCAGAGGCAGAAAGAGAACGTCGGGCCAAGGTCATCAATGCGGAAGGCGAATTCCAGGCGGCCACTCGCTTGGCTCAAGCCGCCGAAATAATCGGTGACCATCCGATGGCGTTGCAGCTTCGTTACCTTCAAACGATGCGGGAGATGTCTGCGGAACAAAATACAACAACGATCTTCCCTTTTCCCATAGATCTATTCAAACCGTTTATAAAGATGATGGATATGATTAAACCGGACGAAGAGAGCACCGATGCCTAAGGTGAACTATCTATTGACTTTTCTTGGGAAAATGGTCTAAAAGCGTTCTTTTTTGAACCCATTGAGAAGCGTCGATTTCATCATGTTCTTCGGTATTCACACGGCCAGCGTCTATATATTTTCCACAGCACGCGGTGGGAAACAGGGGCCTCAGGGCCTCCGCCTGCGTTTCAAAAGCGGATAGAGAAAGGAGACAAAGCCAATGACAGAGGACAAGAAAGAAGAAGAGACAGCCAAGCCCCTTGAGAAAATGACCGTTACAGCTCTGAAGGAAATGGCCAAAGGAATGTCTGAGATTCAAGGTGTCTCAGGTATGAAAAAAGCAGAATTGATAAGTGCGATTGAAGCAGCAAGAGACATCGAGCCTGAAGCGGCTGGAGACGAAGCGGCCGAGGCTGAGACAACTCAGGACGAGGTGGTCGAAAGTGAGACAGCCCAAGTCCAGGACGAGGTGTCTGAGCCTGGGGCTGTCAAGGATGACGTGAGCGAACCCAAGGCCGTCAAGGATAAGGTGATCAAGAAGACGGATGACGGCAACCCCATCACCCTGGAACTGAAGAAGAAGATTAGGACCCTCAAATCCCAGCGGGAGGCGGCGCTTGAGGCCAAGGACAAGAAAATGGCCACGATCTATCGCCGTCAGATTTCACGTTTGAAGCGAAAGACACGCAAAGCGGCTTAGGGAGAACCGATAACCGTCGGGGATCGGCAAAAAATGGCACTCGATACGCAGATCGACACATTCATCCAATCCCTGTCAACGGAAAAGGGATACTCCCAGCATACCTGCCGGGCATATTCCCGCGATCTTGAATCTTTCGGGTCCTTTTTGGCAGAAAACCGGTTTGCAGATCGCAATCCCCGCCCGGATAAAGATCCGGGTAGCGTAGATGGTGCCCCGCTTCCATCGGATAATAAGAAGCGCCGGTATTTATTCGGGGCCGAGGAAATCGATGGTCCGACCATCAGAGCCTATTTGGGCTTTCTGCACAAGAAGAACAAAAAGGTCACGATCGCGCGCAAGCTGTCCTCGCTGCGATCCTTCTTCAGATACCTGGTAAAGAGAGGCATCCTGAAGGATAGCCCGGCCGATGCAATTCTGACACCCAAGCAGGAGCAGCGGATCCCTGTCTATCTCCCGGTGGATGAGATGTTTGGACTGCTGGATTCCATCAAGATCGATTCCCTGCTCGGATTGCGGAACCGGGCGATTTTCGAAACCCTTTATTCTTGCGGCATACGGGTGTCGGAGCTGGCCGGTTTGAATGTTCTCAATGTGGATCTTAAAGGGGGATTGGTCCGGGTTCTGGGGAAAGGCAATCGGGAACGAATCGTACCGATCGGCAAAGCGGCCGCAACAGCTATCGCGGCATACAGAGATAAACTGCGTGAGGTCCTTGACCATCCATCTGATGAACAGGGCCCCCTTTTTCTAAACAAGAATGGGGGCCGTCTTTCATCCCGGTCTATTGCCCGCATCCTTGATAAGCTGGCCATGGAAAGTGGCTTGACGATTCCGGTGTCCCCCCATGCCATGCGTC
>JAZFSW010000245.1:0-8742 GCA_036446375.1 Desulfobacterales bacterium
CCGGCAATTTTACCGAGTATTTTCCCTGCAGTGGTAAAATCGTTTCGGTACACGGACCGGAGGAGTTCTGCACGAAGCACCGGCATATTTTTAGGATCACCGGAGCCGATAAAAAAATGGCATTTATCCGCACATGCTCCGCATCGCACGCAGATATCCATAAACACCTTAAAGGAACGGTACCGGTTCAGCCGGTCTTTGAATCCCTCATGGATAATCTGTTGCCAGTTTTCGGGCAGTTTCCAGTCATCATCCATCGGATTCCAGGCCCGTGCATGGGGAAGACCAAGGATTTCGACGCTTTTGGGATTTGACGCATTGCAGTACATCCCCTTGCGAATGTTGGTTGGAACCTCCATCCATCCTTTCTGGGGAAGTTTATGGTCGATCGTTGACAACAGGTCATCGGGTTTGGGGAAATCATTCATCGCTCATTCCTTTTCAACGGGGATTCCGGCCTCTATCATTTTTTCCCTGTATTCATCTTCATACGCATCATAGGTATGGACCGTAACCGGATAATTCCACGGGTTGACATGTCTTTTCATCCGGCTATTGTTGGCCAGATTTCTTGTGGGGCTAAGGAAGATACCGCCCATGTGCATGAGCTTGCTGAAGGGGAGATAGGCTACCAGCACGGACACAAAAAACAGGTGGACATAAAAGATAGCACCGATGCCCTTTGGCACAACGGGATGAAACGTCACGATACCCATGGCCAGTGTCTTAATCCCGGGAACATCTGTTCTTAGGAAATGGCGCATCAGAATACCGGATATCGCGATACCCATGATGAGAAAAAGCGGAAAATAGTCGGCGGCAAGAGAAATATATCTGACATGGGGAATAAAAAGCCTTCGGAGAAGAAGATAGGTAACCGCCACGAGAAGAACAATGCCGGAGACAAAAACACCGGGCAAGCCGACCTGGAGAAAACCATCCACTCTTCCCAGCAGTTGTATGCAGCCAGGGACCGGTTCCAGGAAGAACCGAAAATGCCGCACCAACACCACGACAAACGTGTAATGAAAGGCCAGAGCCCCTAACCACAACCACAGCTCCATCCCATAGGAAGCCTTACCGCCATCTCTGGAGATAAATTTCGTATTCCTGAGAAGGGACCGAAAAAAAAGAACTTCCAGCAGCATTCTGACAATGACACCAAGGGTGGTCGACGGGTTGTCAATTTTGCTTTCTTTTATCCAGGGAAGTGATTTCGCCTGACCCGTAGTGGTGGGAATACGAAAAGGCACCGGTGATTTCGCCCATTCCATCATCCGATATGCAACCCCTGCAGTAAAAATGATTGCAGCCACATAGGGTACGGAGACTCCGAAGAAGATCTGAAGCCCTTCAACCCCGGCACCCACATAGGCAATGAGAGAAAGCGCGATCACGGATAAAAGGGGAACTATGTAATTTACACTCATTGAACATTACCTCGCTCTGAGATCCTACGATGCTATCGTCCGGATCAACCGGGGCCAAAGTCTTGTGCTATCGATATGTGACTGCTGCCAACGGCAGAGGTCTCGGAAACCGGTTATGGATTCTCACCATCGTCCACCAATCCGGCTCGCTTGAAGGCGCTGAAGGTACTGCTCTTTTCTTCATTCGCCTTGATTTCGTAGAGTTTCTCCCTGCAGCTCATGTAAACATCAAAGGCAATTGCATTGAGGGTGTCGATCTTCGACTCAAATCGAAGCAGTTCTTCCAGCAATTGCCAATCACCCCGATGATTTTCCATTTTCTTCCGGATGACTGCCTTGAGGAACAGGATAAATCCGGTAGCTTGAGATGGTGTAAATGCCTGTATCGCTCGGATCCTGATTATCGGGTCAAGAACGGATGCCAGGGCTTCACGATTCATGTCATCAAGGAGCGCTTGAAATAACGCGGCCAGGCCTTTCCGCGTGGCGTGACCTACAGGATTGGCAAAGGCTTCGTTCTGCTGCTTCAGGAATTGAGCCCCTTCAGCCGGATACATGTCAACGGCCATGTCGAACCACTCATGGACGATGGCCGATTTGTCCTTTTCCAGTAACGCTTCCAGCCGCATAGATTGAATCTACCAGGCACTCAGAAACTGATGAACCGTGCGCGGGAATGTCATCCCAGAGTCCCGCTTGACATTGCAGGCCACAAACGGGCCGTTTGGCGCTCTGTCACCTCAAGAAAATCCGCCGCCGTTGAGCTTGCACGATAGTCGGTGATATCCATGTCTCAGTTCATGCCGTGGGGGCGCAAATCTAGAGCTCAAGACAGCGGATTTGACGTGAGATGTATAAAAAGTTTACCTATTGATGTCAAGGTAAAACAGGCACAAACAGGATGAATAGAGGGTATGGCGTTCGGGTCATTCGATGAGCCCGCAGAAAAGGAAAACGTAATGGAAGATCACCGCGAATATTAACCGGGGCATAACCTGGGGAGAAATTTATAACGGCCGACTGTGCCATCACAGTCGGCCGTTATGGAGGAGGACAGATGAAAAAATCTTGGTCCTGCCTTTGTACATAGCAAGCTCTGTGCCAACTGTAACTTTCTTTCTGAGAAATAGAGAGCCGGAAAATATGTTTCCATTATTCAAGGTGTTACGTCGACAATTTAATTTTAGCGCCTTCCGGGCACGCCTGAAAAAGGGGATTCTTCCGAGCCATTTGTTCAACATCTTGAACCATGGTCAGAACAGAACAGAAAAACCTCTTGTTTTTATAGCACATATTCTCTATTTCTGGGTGTTCAAATATTTGAACCTTTGGGTCGGTATGGGCGCATGATTTCATAACATACTGTTTGTACAGATATTACTTCTTTCCTGATCGCATCGTTATTGCCCACAGGCGTCGGAGATAATTACAAATGAGCCCTCTTAGACAAAATCCAATGTATCGATTTCTCGCGATTATGACCATCAGTTCGATGATGGGTCTGCAAACCTGGCGAACCTTGTTTGACAATTTCGCCGTAAATATGGCCGGCCTTGACGGCAATCATATCGGGATGATCCAGTCCTTCCGGGAAATCCCGGGCTTCCTGACCCTCCTCGTCGTATTCATCATTATCGTGATCAGGGAACATCGCCTCTCTGCCCTTTCGATCTTCATCCTGGGTCTCGGCGTGGCGATAACCGGCCAATTTGCCAGTTTTACCGGGCTCTTGCTTACCACCATGTTGATGAGTTTCGGCTTCCACTATTACGAAACCACCAACCAATCCCTGACCCTTCAGTATTTTGACGAGGACACTTCCCCCCTGGTCTTTGGAAGACTGCGTGCCATTGCGGCAGCAGCCAATATTCTGGTGGGAATCTTCATCTATTTCGCAACCGAACTACTTGATTATTCGAAAATCTACCTGCTCTTCGGCAGTATCATAATGATTGTGGGGTTTTGGGGTGCAACACGCGACCCTTCCGACCGGAATCTGGTTGCCCAACGAAAGGAGATGGTATTTCGCAAGAAGTACTGGCTCTATTATTTTCTGACCTTTATGTCCGGAGCCAGACGCCAGATTTTTGTGGCTTTTGCGGTCTTTCTGCTGGTAAAGAAATTCGGCTTTACCGTGCAGTATATTACGACCCTGTTTGTGGTAAACAACATCATCAATTATTTTCTCAGTCCCTTTATCGGAAAGTGCATCGTCCGGTTTGGCGAAAGAAAGATGCTGTCCCTGGAATATGCCAGTCTGATATTTATCTTCCTTTCCTATGCTATCGCAGTGTATAGATGGCAGGTGGCACTTCTCTACATACTGGACCATATCTTTTTCAACTTTGCCATCGCCATCCGAACGTATTTTCAGAAGATTGGCGACCCCCGGGATATTGCACCGAGTATGGCGGTCGGTTTTACCATCAACCATATTGCCGCCGTCATCCTGCCGGCCCTTGGCGGGATGCTCTGGCTTGTTGACTACCGGATTCCTTTTGTTTGCGGCGCGGCGATGAGTATTATCTCCCTGTTGGCCGTTCAGAAGATAAAGATTCCTGAAAGAACATAAGGCGCCTTCCCGATTGAGTGGGCCCTGAGGTGATATGCTGACCCGACAAATCATCGATAGAAACCTGTCCGGATTCGAGCAATGACGATACTCTCGAGACTCTACTCCTATGTATTGCTGGCACTTTTGTCTTTGCTCCCGCTAGGTGTCCCTCGTGCCTTTGCGGCACACGTCCTGCGGACCCAGGCAGTCGAGGTCATATTTGATGCCCCTCTCGATGCGCCTGCAAGGGATCTGGCGAAACGCTTCCCGGAGATCAGACAGTCCCTTGAAACGATCTTTCAGTGGACTTTTCATCAAATCCCCACCATCACGCTTGTCAAAGACCGGGAAGATTTCCTCAAAATGACACGCAATCCGCTGACCGTTGCCTTCGCATCACATGAAAGAAACCGCATCGTCATTGATCACTCCAGGATGATCGTTGCCCCCTTCACCCTGGAAACCACACTAAGACATGAGTTGTGCCATATCCTGCTCCATCAGCATATCGACAGGGACAGACTCCCGCGATGGTTGGATGAGGGGTTATGCCAATGGGTAAGCGACAGCATCGGTGAAATGCTCCAGAGCCAGAAACAATCTGCTTTAAACGAGGCGATACTTGCCAGGGGGCAGATGTCTCTTAAGCAAATCCGGTACCGGTTCCCCGAAGATAGACGCGGCAGGCTTCTGGCCTATGACGCCGGAAAAAGTGCCACGGCACATATGATCCGCCGATACGGCAAACCACGGGTCATCGATCTTCTCCATTTGATGGAAAGGGGGGAGCCGCTTGAGGGGGCGATGGTACAGATCCTGGCTATTTCACTGGACAGTTTTGAAACACAATGGCACAATACACTGAAACGGAAGACGACATGGTTCACCTTCTTTAGCCACTATCTTTATGAAATCCTGTTTTCGTTGATGGCCCTTCTCACCATCTATGGTTTTATTCGATCGCGCATCAGGAAGCGCAATTACAGAGATGAAGATGAGGATGACCCGATCAATGAAGAAGGGTCGGTATAGAACTTTGTTTCAAGGATACCGGACGGCATTGGGATCCTTATCGCCCGGGTGGGAATCCCGGGCTTTTCAAAGGGGTGCATCGCATCCGATTCAGGCAGACAATGAAGATATTCATCGGCATTCTGGCATTGATCTACTTGCTGAGTCCCTATGATCTCTTGCCCGATTTTCTCGTTGGGTGGGGTTGGCTGGACGATGGGGCTATTGTATACCTGTTGTGGAGATACTATGTCGGGCCGGCGATTAGACGAAAACAGACCGAAACCCCCTACGAGAAAACGCGGCAGCATTTCCAGAACAACAGGGGCACAGGCTTTGATGAATCGGTCGCTACGCCTGACCCTTATACGGTATTGGGTGTGAAAAGAAACGCCTCCCGAGATGAAATAAAGCGTGCATATAAGCAACTCGCCCTGAAATACCACCCGGATAAGGCTCAGCACCTGGGGAAAGAATTCCAGAAATTGGCGGAAGCCCGCTTCAAGGATATCCAGGATGCCTACACGGCACTGTCGCCAAAAAAGTAATGCTGGTGCTATTGCCTATGGGCTTGGGATCGCACCGAGTTTCTGTAGATCGGCTTTTAACCCTTCAGCATCAAACACCTTGCCCCGTCGCCACTTCCCGTTAAATTCAAGGGTAGGAACAACCCAGTCATCGCCCCCGTTAGCGTCGATAACCTTCTGAACGACATCTTCCGGTTCTTTCTCAATATCGATATAATTCATCTCGATGTTGTTTTCCTTTATATATTTCACGGCCTTCTGGCAATGCGGACACCCGGTTGCACAATATACATTTAACATGAATACCCCTCCGTACCATTGGTTGGATAGGATGAACCTTACACCTCCCCGGAAATAATCCCGGAATTTTCGTTTTCCCCGATGTCTATGCGCTGAATATTCTTTACCCCGGCACCGGTTAGCATATCGATGAGGTGTTGCTCCCCATAAGCCTGACCACCGGGTGTTCCCAGAAGCATGTTCAGAGAAAAAAGGGCCGGAAACAGGGGCCCATCCATGGCATTGTTCAGAATAAACTCGTGGATGATAATCTTACCCCCGGGGCCCAGTGCCGACACGGCCTTCCGGATAATGCTCTGACAGGATTCAGGGCTTTCCCCGTGGAGAATATGGGATAGCCATACCGCATCATATGTCCCATCAATCCCCTCTTCCACAAAGTTGCCATCCACAAAATCGACCCGATCGGCCATATCAAATCGCGCGATGGTTTTTTCGGCAAACGGTCGGGTGGTCGGCAGATCATAGACCGTTGCCTTGAGATCAGGATTGTGCTGGCAGAAGAAAATCGCATAGGTTCCGGGGCCGCCGCCAAGGTCTAGCAGATGATGACAGGAGGAGACATCGATTTTGGGCACGATCCGTGGTGCCAGGCCCATGGCCATATTGAACATCCCCATGAGAAAGCTCTCCCTGCCGGCATCCGAATTAACCGACGCCCGGGATCTCAGGGGTCCGCCATCCTTTACCGCTTCTGCCAGCCGGGACCACGAATCCACCAGATGGTGATGGTGCATGATGATATGGCCGAGATACTGGGCAGATGCCTTGGACAGAAGCGTAGCAGCAGCTTCGGTATTGCCATAGGTGTCATCCTTCTTTTCAAGCAGCGCCATGGCAGACAAGGCATTGAGCAACATGGCCAGTGCCCGCGTATCGGCATCGACACCTGAAGCGATATCGGCCGGGGAAAGTTGCTTATCACCGATAATCGTAAATAGATCCAGCTCAACGCCGGCATGAAGCGCGCAGGTTTCCCAATACCCTCCGGATACCTCAAGAAGCTGACCGACATCCCAATTCCGTGTGCTCATTTTCCCTCCTTATCTCAACGTGTTCCTCAACAATTGCATGGGCACATATTGTGGCAGAACTCCATTTCCGCCACCACCCACAAGAGGGGTTCGTTCTTTGACTGTTGGTGTCGTTTCTTTGTGCCTTTGTGCCTTTGTGGCAATCACCGTTGCCTCTGGCCAACCTGCCCAGCTGATTTGCCACGGTCAAGCAAACGATATAAACCTTATCATACTATGGGAGAAAAAGTAACTGCCCGGCCTTCTCACATTTTACCATACGCCTCTTTTCCCGCTCGTGGGATATGTTTATAAACGGGCCGTATTGTGCTATAGTGTTTGAAACCGACCCACTTCAGGAGCATCGATATGAAAAGAGCCCTTCTTGCCTTCGTGATCCTGGCCACCTTCCTTGTTCTTCCTGCTGCATCCTTAGAAGATACGCCATCAAAATATAGACGGGCAAGACAGCGCATGGTTGACCATCAGGTCCGGTTGCGAGGGGTTTCCGATGGGAAAGTTCTTGCTGCGATGGCGGCTGTTCCCCGACACCGGTTTGTGCCACAAGCGCTCAAAAGAAAGGCCTACGAAGATCACCCGCTGCCCATCGGATCCGGTCAGACGATTTCTCAACCGTATATTGTGGGCCTGATGACAGAAGCCTTGAAGCTGAAAGCCAATGACCACATCCTTGAAATCGGGACAGGTTCCGGCTACCAGGCAGCGGTTCTCGCCAAGATAGTGAAGATGGTTACCACGATCGAAATCAAAGAGAAACTTCACAAAAGGGCCGCCAATATCCTCGGCGAGCTGGGCTATAACAATGTCGAACCGATTCATGGGGACGGCTATTTCGGGCAGGCCAATGCCGCTCCTTTCGATGGCATTATGGTCACGGCAGCCGTCGACCACATTCCGCCTCCCCTATTGAAACAACTCAAAGATGGTGCCCGCCTGATCCTTCCGCTGGGCAATCCCTTCAGCTACCAAAACCTTGTTCTCATTACGAAAAAAGGAGACGACTTTATCACAAAGCAGATCACCGGTGTGCTATTCGTTCCCCTGACAGGCCATGCCCTGGACAAAAACAACCGCAAGCGGTAGCGCTTATGATTCTTGTCACGATCTTTCTCCTATCCCTTTCCTCGCTGACATTTGAGATCCTTCTTACCCGGGTTTTTTCCATCGCCCAATGGAACCACCTTTCCTTCATGGTGATCAGCATCGCCCTTTTTGCCTTCGGTGCCAGCGGCACCCTGCTAAGTCTTCTCGGCGAAAAAAGAGCGGGCTGGGAGGAAAGACTCACCCGTTCTCGCCCGCTCAAGGTTTTCATCTTCCTATACACCGCAACGGGGTTATTATCCTTTGCCGTATTGAATCACATTCCGCTGGATTATTTTCGCCTTCCCATCGAACCGGTGCAGTCCGTGTATCTTCTGATCGTCTACCTTCTCCTGTCCCTCCCGTTCTTCTTCTCCGGTCTCATCGTCTCCCTGGCCTATGCGCGGCTTCCCGAAAGAACCGGACATATCTACTGGGTCAGCATGACCGGATCGGCTTGCGGTGCGCTCCTGCCGTTTCTTCTCCTCCCTCTGCTGGGAGAGGGGCGGCTGATTCTTCTGGTTGTCATCCTCCCCCTGGGGCTGATACTGCTTAGAGACGCTGACCAGGAAAATACCGGAGGCTCCAGGAAAAGCTCTCACCGGGTAAGAACCATCGCATCCCTGCTTATGGCTATCGGTATCGGCGTTATCCTCGGCGCAGTTAACCATCCATGGGTTAACGCGCTGGTGAATGTGACACCTTCACCCTATAAGCCCCTCAGCCATGTCCTTCAGTATCCGAACACCGAAATAATAGAAACCGCAACGAGTCTTAGGGGAAGAATCGATAGCGTAAAGAGCGAT
>JAZFSW010000246.1:0-2967 GCA_036446375.1 Desulfobacterales bacterium
ATCGGAATCTGCGGCCGTGTTTTTAAAGCTCTGGGTTAGATGCCTGATCGGTTTAAGCGCATGGGTGATGCCGTAATAGCCCAGAACCAGGGCACTGATAATAAAAAAGGTGATCATGGCCAGAAGACTGATGCGCTGCAAAGAAAAGGGATGCACCTCCGGGAGCTGAAAACCAAGACGTATCGTTCCGGTTCTGCTGCCGCCTTCAAAAATGGGTCTGGCAAACTCATGGATGGTCTGCCCGGATACCGTATCGATGAAGGTCTGTTCGATATACCCTATGGACTGGAGCGAATCGTTCACCACCGAGCCGGGGATTCGGCTGGACACATCACTTAGCGATAGCGGCAGCGACAGCCGACCATCGAGATCATGGATGTAAAGATAGGCAAGACCTTCCGATGCATATTCGGAGATGATCCGGAGGAAGAAATTCCGTTTTTCGTCGTCGACATGCTGAAGGGGATACACCGCCACCAAGTTGACCAGGTGATAGCCCTTCTGAAAGAAGCGGGCTGCATTGTTTTTCTTTTCCTGGGCCGACAAATTCAGCGTGACAAGAACGGATATCACAACGATGAAGACGATAAAGACTGCGATACCGATTCGTTGAAGATTCATAGGTTCTTCCCGTGTAAGTGCTACAGGACGCTATCTCCTGATAAAAAAGCAATCCTGCCGCCAGGAGAATATCGACAGGTTCGCGGGGATATCCTAATCCCATCGCTGAGCATATAATGCATCGTTAAACACTTAATATATCGATATTTAATGGAAATGTCAAAGAAAACCTGATCCCTTCCCGAAAACATAAACCCTTGACAACCGCACCTGAACTTGTGTAATCGGACATCACGTCTGTTATTTAGGATAAGACCGGATCGGTGCAATCAGCCGTATCCGATCCATTCATTCCCTTAGAGGACTGCAATTTGAGACCGTTCAGTGTTTTTCTTTCGATCGCCCTGATACTCCCCCTGTTATTTGGATGTGTGAAACCCTTTTCCCTTGGTACAGATCCATCCGGTCCCACGGCAGATGTCCCTGACAGAGCCGTATCATCTGCTGCGGACACGCAGAACGGTGATAGCGGGATTGCCGAACCTGACGACACCACGACATCCGTCCGGATCGATCCTGATGAAGAAAATCTGGTAGCCATCGAAGAACCTGGAGCTTCCATTCGCAATGTACAGGCAACCATCGACGAAGCCCTGGACTATTGCCAGGTATCCCAAGGGTTCTGGCAAAAAGGTGAGCTCGAAAATGCTCTCGACGCCTTGGATCAGGCATATGCCTTATTGCTGACCGTGGATATCTATGACGATCCCAAACTGATTCAGCAAAAGGAAGACCTCCGGTTTATGATTTCGAAGCGCATTCTGGAAATCTATGCCTCCCGAAATATCGTTATCAACGGGGATCACAAAGCCATCCCCATCACACTGAACCAGCATGTTCTCGCAGAAATCAAGCGGTTTACCGGTGTCGAGAAAGAATTCTTTACCGAGTCCTACAAACGCTCCGGTCGGTATCGGCCCTACATCGTTGAAGCCCTTAAAGCCGCAGGCATGCCCGTTGAGCTATCGTGGCTTCCGCTTATCGAAAGTGGATTTAAGGATCGCGCATTGTCCACTGCCCGGGCTTTGGGGCTCTGGCAGTTTATCCCCTCAACCGGGTACAAGTTCGGGTTGAAACGAGATATGTATATCGATGAACGGCTCGATCCGATCAAATCGACCCATGCGGCCATCGCTTATCTGAAGGAATTGCACCAGATATTTGGTGACTGGTCAACAGCCCTTGCCTCCTATAACTGTGGAGAAGGAAGAGTCCTGCGGCTGATAAAGGGCCAGAATATCAATTATCTCGACAATTTCTGGGATCTTTTTCAGCAGCTTCCCAGGGAAACGTCGCGATATTTCCCCCGCTTTCTCGCAACCCTTCATATGGTCAATAATGCGGAAGAATACGGCCTGGACACCCTGGAGATCCAGGAGCCACTACAGTATGTGACCGTAGACGTTGCCCGGCAGGTGCATCTGAAAGACATTGCCAAGAATATCGGTGTGACGGAAGAAGAAATGAGAATCCTCAACCCCGAGCTTCGTTACAAAATTCTCACGAAAGAGAAATATCCCCTCAGGCTGCCGCCGGGAAATGGTGACAAACTCCTGGCCGCACTCGACCAGATCCCTATCAGTTATCCCCCTCAACGCGCATATGTAAAACACAGGGTCCGGCCCGGTGAATCCCTGTCTACCATTGCGAATCGATATCGCACCAGTGTCAGTAAAATTGTCCGTGCCAACAACATCCGAAAGCGAAACTTCATTGCTGCCGGCAGGGTACTTAGAATACCGCGAAAGGGGACGGTCATCCGCCCATCGACCCGCTATCAGAAAGGCAAAGGTGGCCCACCGTCAACCTATACCGTAAGAAGCGGCGATTCCCTTTGGATTCTCGCCAGACGATATGGCACCACCACCAAGAAAATCATTGCGTTAAACAACCTGCCCAACACCACCCTTCATATCAGACAGGTATTGAAGATACCGGGGGGGACTCCCGAACCACCGATAGAAGGCGTATTTAAAACATATAAAGTGAAAAAGGGAGAAAGCCCCTTCAGAATTGCCAGGCGAAACGGTATGTCCCTGGAGCGTTTTCTTCGGATCAACAGCCTGACGCCACGCAGCAAGATATACCCCGGTCAAAACCTTCTCGTAGAATAACAGACGCCGCGCCGCGCCTTTCACTTTCCTGCCAGGACACTATTGCACAGGAATCATCACCAGAAGAGCTGAGTTGGGAAGGTTCAAGGGACCTCTGCGAGCAAGGGGGCGCTTCAATCTTGCAAAACACCGGCAATTGGTGTAAAGCTTTTCAGCGATTTCCACCACTCCATGCCCCTGTAGCTCAGTGGATAGAGCATTGGATTCCTAATCCATGTGCCGCAAGTTCGAT
>JAZFSW010000247.1:0-4366 GCA_036446375.1 Desulfobacterales bacterium
CAGAACGGTCAGACCGGTACAAGGAGAACCGCGTTGACCCCGTCCTTCTTCATCAGGCCAGCCAAATTTCGGGCGGTGGATTCCATCTGTATCGGATCGGTTGCTCCCATAAAGGAGTAGTGAAAATCAGCGACGCTGCCAATGACACCCTTTTGGGCCAGTTCCTGTAAACGATCCAGCGGGAATACCACATTCCAATCCTGCTGGAATCCGGTGCGGTCGAAATTAGCGGACACATGGGTCATGGTCAGATCCCCGGCTGTGATATCGCCGGGAATGAGCCGGTAATGGTCATCCGGCGCAAACGTAAAGGGCCGGTCACCTCTCGGGTGGAGGCCTGCGGTGGAGATAATTGCCACGCGGCGCTGGTTTAGCGGGGGCCCTTCCACCCAGGGTTGCGTTTCAAAAGCAGGACATGGTAGGTTGGCGATATGCTGACGCATCGGATCCGGTAATTGACTGAGGTGTGCCATGAGCTTATCCTCCGGTTCTTATATGAAACATCTAAGAAACAGGTTTCAGGTATCAGTGTTCAGGTGTCAGGACCGCTCTTTAGAGGCCCTTACTGACACCTGACACCCGACACCTTCTTTCCTTCAAGCCGACTAGGCGCAAACCAAGCACCTGTGTCGTTTCTTCAACGAGCAGACTGGCCCTCCCGCTTACAGCGGGCCCCTTCTTTTGGGCCAGAGGCGCCGCTTGTCTGTTATGGCCTGTCTTGAGATTAATCGGCAGGGGTACAGGTGTCAACAACAATTGATGCTCACGGCTTCCAAAGGAGGTACCCAAATGTCTGAGGAATTCACGAATTTGCTATCACCGATTAAGCTTGGTCCCATTACGGTCAAGAACCGGATCTTCAGCAGTCCTCATCACCCGGGATATGCCAGCCTTTTTTCCGGGGTTCCGCTCGATGAAAGGGTTGTCCATTACTGGGCCACAAAGGCAAAGGGCGGTGTTGGCATGATCGGAACCTGTCTCATTGAGATTGATGCCAGACCGCATGCAAATGCATTCGGATCCCCCGGCCTGTCCGAGATCTTCAAGCAGTCCTCTGACGCTGTCCATGAGCATGGCGCTAGGATCATCTGCCAGCTGGCCAATTCTGGGGCCCAGGAAGGCGGCATGGGTACGATGCCCTGGGCGCCTTCATCCATACTGACCCCCTCTGCGCTTGCCGGCGGGTATCTCTCCCATGAGATGACTGTCGATGAAATCAAGGCAACCATCGCGGCATTTGCAGACGGGGCGAAGATGGCCAGGGATGCGGGAATGGATGGTTGCTCGATTCACGGCTCCCACGGTTACATGGTCAATGAGTTTATGTCACCTTACTACAACAAGAGAACGGATGAATACGGCGGAAGTCTTGAGAACCGGATGCGCTTTCCTCTGGAGCTCATCGATGCGATCCGGGATGCGCTGGGCAGTGACCTTGCCCTGGGTATGAGAGTAAATGCCGATGAGTTTGTTGAGGGGGGATATACCCTCGAGGACTTTCTTGAGATGGCGCCCATACTGGAAGAGACGGGCAAGCTTGATTTCCTGAATGTAAGTGTTGGCAACTACACGTCCTATTCTGCCGTTATCGATCCCATGTATTACCCCCTGGATTCTTTTGTCTATTGTGCTGCAGCCGTTAAACAAGTGGTGGATCTACCGGTGATCGCCAGGGGGAGAATCGTCGATCCGGTTCAGGCCGAAAAGATACTGTCTACGGGTCAGGCAGATATGGTGAGTATTGTCAGGGGAATTATTGCCGATCCCGAGTTTGTTAATAAAGCCAGGAACGGACGGGTGGATGAGATAAGAAAGTGTCTGGGCTGCAATGAAGGATGCTGGGGGCGAACCTATACAGACATGGGCGGATTTCTCCTGGGGATGTCCTGTGTGATGAATCCGGCCGTGGGCAAGGAGGGGGAACCTGGCTGGGGTGAGCTGATTCCCGCTGAAACGAAAAAGAAGGTGATGGTTATCGGAGGCGGGCCGGCAGGCCTTGAAACAGCCCGGGTCGCCGCGCTTCGGGGGCACGAGGTATCCCTTTACGATCGCGGATCCGAGCTCGGAGGACAGACATTGATTGCCAACAAGGCACCCAGCCGTGACGGCTTCGATGATCTCGGACGATACTTTACGCTCCAGATGAAGCTTCTTGGTGTCGATGTACATCTGAATACCGATGTAACCGTCGATCTGGTGACCGAGTTGAACCCGGATGCCGTTGTCATCGCCACCGGCTCGCTACCCTTCAATCCGGACATTCCCGGTATAGAAGGAGATAATGTGTGTGAGGTGCGTCAGGTTCTCAACGGGGAGGTCGAGGTCGGCGATCGTATCGTCATTCTTGCCGGCGAGCTGGGTATGCAGGCACTTGGCACGGCTGATTTTCTCGCCGAAAAGGGGAAGAAGGTGGAAGTGCTTTATCCCTACAATCAAGTGCTACCCATGACCATCGAGCCCAATACCCGCCAGTCTGTCTACCAACGCCTTTACCGAAACGGCGTTGTCGTCACCCTGGATACGGGGGTCAAGCGGATTTCGGGCAGCACGGTCCTTGCGTTTAATGCCCTGACCAACGAGGAGCGCACCATAGAAGATGTTGACAATGTCATCGTTGCATACGGAGGTCTGCCGGATGATGCGTTGCACTATGCTCTCAAAGATGAGGTCAAGGAGCTCCATCTGGTGGGTGAAGCCCGCAGCATAAGAAAATTGCATCATATTACCATGGATGGTGCCACCATAGGCAGGATGCTGTAGCTCACACTTGCCGATCTTACCGCATCTTCGGCGTTGAAGCACAATCGCAATCCCACGGGATGGCTTCATGCGCTTCGCCTTGAACCTGCGGCAACCTCGACAATCGTTGGGTTTAGGCCTGATGTGCTAGATGGCCGGAGATGGGGAGAAATAGCTGTCTGGCACTTGCAGGCACGACAGATCTGTGATTCAATGAAAAAAACAAAAGACATGAGCCACAAAGGAAGAGCGAAAGAAAAAGAACCGGAGAAGCGGTGAGGTGGTGAAGGGGAGACAACGAGGGACTGTGAGCAGTAGGTGGAAAAGCACAAAGCAGTTAGACTTTGTACCTATTCTGTTTTCATCCAGTCGATCCCGTCGAAGATCCCGTCTTCAGCGGGATAAATCCTGTCAGAGAAACAAGCCAGAACAAGGAGAAACACATTATGCAAAATGTATACGTAATTGGTGGAGCTGTAACAAAGTTTGGGAAGCAGCCGGAACGGAACCTGAAATCTCTGGTGGAAGAAGCAGTCACCGGCGCGTTGAAGAGCGCGGACCTTGAGATAAAGGATCTTGGTGGTGCCTGGGTCGGTAACTGCATCCAGGGGATTTTCGATGGCCAGGAGTGTATCCGGGGCCAGGTGGTGCTGCACACCATGGGTATTCACGGCATTCCCATCATCAATGTGGAGAATGCCTGCGCGTCATCAGCCACAGCCCTTAATGGCGCCTGGGCTCAGGTGGCGCTAGGTGAGATGGATGTGGCCCTCGTCATGGGGATGGAGAAGATGTTCTCCCAGGACAAGGCCAAATCCCTGGCTATTTTCAATGCGGCAATGGATGTGGAAATACTCGCACAAACGACGGCGGCCCTGAAGGCCTCTGAGGCGAAGAGCGAAAAGGATCGAGGAGCCGACGGCGCTAAGAAGAAGACCAAGGGTCGGAGTATTTTCATGGATCTGTATGCCAGCGGTGCCCGGGCGCATATGGATAGATACGGCCTTACCCAGCGGCAACTGGCAGTTATTGCCTCGAAAAATCATTTTCATTCTTCCATGAACCCGTTGGCCCAACATCAGAAGGAATTCTCTGTAGAAGAGGTGATGAACGATGTGGAAGTCGCCTTTCCCCTGACCCGTCTTATGTGCTCCCCCATCGGCGATGGCGCTGCTGCAGCCATTATCTGTTCGGAAGCGTACGCAAAAAAGATCGGGCGCGCAAAGGCTCCGCAGGTCGCCGCCTGCGTATTGACCAGTGGCGAGCCGCTGGAACGGGGAGGGGACAATTCCTTCACCCTGTTGGCAAAGAAGGCCTATGAACGGGCCGGCATCGGTCCGGAAGACATCGACCTTGCCGAAGTCCACGATGCCACCGCCTTCGGTGAAGTGAGCAGCACGGAGGGTCTTATGTTTTGCCCTCCGGGTGAGGGCGGTCTCTTTGCAGAAGCCGGCCATACCACCCTGGGCGGCAAACTCCCCGTCAACGTTTCCGGTGGTCTGGAATCCCAGGGTCATCCCATGGGCGCTACCGGTTTCCGCCATGTGGTGGTATTGTACTGGCATCTGACCAATCTGGTTGGCTAACGGCAGGTGGAAGGCGCCAAAGTGGGGCTGGCACAAAACGC
>JAZFSW010000248.1:0-5300 GCA_036446375.1 Desulfobacterales bacterium
CAACCTATTTGCTCGCCGTTCCTTTCATCCGGTCATCGAAGAGACGGCCCGCCATTCGCTCTTTTGCCAGATGGCTCCAGAAAGGGTCTGTATGTTTCGAGATTTCTCTATAGAGCGCCAGGTAATCCTTCGGTTGATTGAGCACCTCGTACCCCTTGGCGATGGCAAGCTGTAATCGCACCCGGTTGTCCTCCTCCGCTTCCCTTTCGAGGGCATAGGTGAAAACCGCAATAGCCTGTTCGCCCTCGCCCAGCCGAAGATACAGGTCGCCAATGTCCTGGGATCGGGCGTAAAGGTTTTCGGGGATGGATCGTACCAGCCCGATGGCCTCTTCAGCTGTTTCCAGAGCCGCCGCAGTGGCGTTGGATGCCGTCAATGCGTTGCATTTATCTATTAATATCGGTATCCTATCCGTTTTTCTCATCGGATGAGACAGCGCTGTGGCAAAGAGTTTTAGCGCCAGCTTGTACTTCCCCTGTTTCGATAGAATCTGTCCTTTCGACCGGTACGCAAAGGCGATCTTCTTATCGGATGGGTGATATCTAATCAAAAGGTCAAGGTTTACCAGGGCCTCTTCAACCCGACCGTTGCTAACATCGTCCCGGCTCAGGTAGTAGAGAAGATCGGCCGGCTTTTCTTTGTCCGGCAAAAGACGATTGGCATCCGCAAACAACTGTCCGGCGATATCTCTGAGATCCAACTTGTCAAAGGCCCTTGCAAAAAACAGTGAAATCTCGGGAGAATCGAGTTGCACAATCAGGCGTTGATCTCTGCTATACATATTGACAACACTGACATATCTTCTGTCTTCCATTTTATGGCCAAGCAGGGGCTCAAGCGTGCTTTCCATGGCGTGCAGAATTGCTTTTCTTACCTCGGTTTTGGGATATTTTTCCAATATGTCTTTCAGAAGGGTGTAACTCTCGTCGTATTTATTCTCCTTCAGGTGCAAAATAGCCAGTTTGAGCATGGCCAATTGTATCAGAGGATTCTTCTCATCCTTCTCAAGAAGCGTTTGTATCACCCTCTCGTATATCCGGTGTGGCACGTCGATCGTTCTTGCCACAAGCTGAACATCAATGATCGGTGCATGCTGATTCTTGGTCTTCATCGCCCCCGTATCCTGCAACCCGGCCAGTCGTGTGAGACTGATCAGGGCTCCTTCCGAGGTGGGATAGCGATCGAGAACCAGCCGGTAGAACTTAGCTGCACTACCCGGAAACCCACCGTCCAGGTAAGCATCTGCAATCTTGGTCAATACCAGATGATTCTCCTCCATTTCAGGATTGATGTTATAGCTTCGCAGTAGGTATTTTCGGGCCTGATCATAATTGCCCAACTGATAGTGGTTATACCCGTTATACAGGGATATTTCCGGATATTGATCTATCGCTTCCGGAACCTGGGCGGTCAGCTTCTTCAGCATGTCCAGTGATCGTGAGAACCTGTTCATGTCAAAATAGATTTTTGCCAATGCGAAGGTGGCATCGGTTTCCATCGGTGATCCCGGATAGTTGTTCACCAGATCCAGTAGAATGAGCACTGCATCTTCCTTCTTGTTCTTTATAATTAGTAGATTGGCCTTCCGCATGGACGCTCTCAGGGCAAGATTAGAGCCCTGTGTTTTCTCAATCACAAAATTATAGTAACCCAACGCCTCGTAATAATTACCCATCCGGGAAGAAAGATCTCCAATGACAAAGAAAGCCTCCGGCACATACACTGATTCGGGGAACCGGGAAATTGCATTCTCGTATTCCCCTTTGATATCATCAAAATACTCGGATACCGAATCGGCGTGCAATTGGGCAAAGGACTCGGCCAGCAGAAAGAAAGCTCTCTCCGCGTATGTCCCGGTCGGGTAGGTGTCGATAAGGAGGTAGAGCTGCTCAATTGCCTCATCGAATCTGCCATCACTGTATGCCTCGGCACTTTTCAGAAAGACCGTCTTTTCCGCGAGCGGGTCATCGACCCCCGTAGGGTCGGATTTGACGAACATCACAATCTCATCATGAAGGGTTACCAAGTCGGTAAGGGATTTTGCCTTGGTCTCACTCGACGGGTCGCCTGTTGGGGGCGGGATCTCTGAGCCTCCTGTTTCATGGCTTTCGGTTCCAACGGGTTCAGGGAGTGTCGTCTCCGAAATCGGATCACGAGAGGAAAGGATAACCGATTTACCCCCCGCCACTGTTTTTTCCACCTGATGATCTGAACCCAACGCCAGGGTGAGAATATGGCCCGCTGTTGAGGTGGTAAAATGAGGGACTTCCGATGTACCCAGATCGAATACCAATCGTATGAATTTCGGATGATATCCAACTCTGATGCTTTTCAGGTCCGCACGACCCAGAGGAATGGTTCTCGATGTATGGGCGGTTGTCGGGCTGGGAATATCCAGAATAATCCGGGGAGGGGATACCAGAATACGGGTTTGAAAGACGGGATATGGCCCATTTGCATGGATCTGAACCTGTATTCCACCCTCATGACTTTCAGCGGTTATGCGGGTTATTTCACTGATCGGTCGCTGCCGGGAAGCAGAAGTCGCGGGAGGGGTGCTGGCAGCCGACCACGGGGGCAACGCCAGGAACATAAGGCATAGCCATAGGTGACAGATCCGTCTTGGGGAGGAAAGGGGTCTCATGGCAACGAATTAAGCAATTACTGTGCCAATGGGATAGATGACTGGAAAGAGACCGGAAGTCCCTGTTTTTAATGGTGATAGGATGGTCGTCAGATGGGATAGAAAAGGGGATGCTGTTCGGGGATGTCAATATTTTGACATGTGGGCGCGCAAAGGGCTTTCTCACGGCTCCCGAACATCGGTATCCGTCTGCCGAAAACAACCCGTGGAAGCATACGAAAAGGGGTAGCGCCAACACCGCTCTGTATAGGCTATGCCGATGCTGATTTCTCGATATTCTGTTTCTTTATTTTCTCCACAAGGGTTGTGCGCTTGATATTGAGCAACCGGGCCGCTTTTGACTTTACGCCATTGCTTTTTTCAAGGGCCCCAACGATAAGCTTTCTTTCATAATCTTTAACGGCCTTGTCGAGGGATGCGCCTTCGGCTGCCAGAAGGTCCGGTTCGGCCTGTTTATGAGACAACCGATCCGGCCGGATATGATCCACAAGATCTTCACATTCAACGATCTGATTTTCACAAAGAATGGTGAGCCGCTTGACCACGTTTTCAAGCTCCCGAATGTTGCCCGGCCATTCATAATCGAGCATCGTTTCCATTGCCTCCGGAGACAATCCTGCGATCTGGTGTTCGCCTGATGTCTGAAACTTGTCCAGGAAGAAATTAATCAACAGGGGAATATCGGATCGCCGTTGCCTCAATGAAGGCACCTTGATCGGAATAACATTCAAACGATAATACAGATCCTCTCGAAATGTGCCGTTGTTGATTGCCACCGTCAGATTCTTGTTCGTCGCCGCAATAATCCTCACATCCACATGAATCGTTTTGGTTCCCCCCACCTTTTCGAATTTCTGATCCTGCAGCACCCGCAGCAATTTTACCTGCAGGGAGGGACTCATCTCCCCGATTTCATCCAGGAAGATCGTACCCCCGTTGGCCATCTCAAAACGGCCGCTTCTGCTCTTGTAGGCACCGGTGTATGAGCCTTTTTCGTGGCCAAACAGTTCACTCTCAAGTAAGGCTTCCGGAATAGCGCCGCAGTTAATAACCACCATCGGTTTATCGTTGCGGTTGCTGTCATAATGAATGGCGCGTGCGATGAGCTCCTTACCCGTTCCGCTGGCGCCGGTAATCAGCACGGTAATATCTGTGTCGGCGACTTTTTCTATCAGGTTGAAGATTTTCTGGATCGGCTTACTCGTTCCAATAATACGCTCATGTCTGTAATTCGCTCGCAGCTCCCGTCTGAGTCTTTCATTCTCTTCCTCAAGCCCCTTGAACTGAAGGGCTTTATCGATAACAAGCAACACTTCGCTGGCAGTTACCGGCTTTGTAATATAGTCGAAAGCCCCCTTCTTCATCGCCTCAACCGAGCTTCTGATCGTTCCCTGTCCGGTGAATATGATGCACTTGGCATCGGGCAGCCGGGTTACCGCATGGTTCAGGACATCGATGCCACCGATATCCGGCATCATAAGATCGGTCAACACAAGATCATACGCATCGTTGTCCATGGCTTTGATCCCTGCTAACCCACCGGGAGCTGTGGTCACATCGTAGCCCTTCCCCTTCAACACGGTAAGCATCACTTCTATATGATCAGGATCATCATCGATAACAAGAAGTCTCTTCATAAACCTTTACCTTCCGACCCAATTATATCAGAAAATCGAAAACCGGCCCAATTATCGGAGAATTTCTCCCCATTTATATATGTAATTGCACAGAAATAAAAGGATTATTTGGAACTGGGGGGATTTGGACCCTACAGGAAGGCGATGGGGGGATTCTTCCATACGATGGGCCATCGCCGAAAGCATGGCCCCGCGTTCGTCAATATTCGATGCGGGGTCGCCATTTCTCTTGGCCAACCGCTCCATCTCGCGCAAAAACAACCCTGCACTCGTTGGACACTACATCCAAGAAACAGGTTTGCGCCTGTTCGGCTTGAAAAGAAGCAGGTTTCAGTGTTCAGCCCAGCCTCTGATCTGAGAAGCAATCCGATGAGTCAAGAATAAGACTTTCGGCTTGCACTTGAGGATTCATGAGAAATCGCAAACAACTGCTGTCGGGTCGTGTTTGGAATTTGGGTATTTGCGTTTGGAGCTTGTTTGTCATTTGGTGCTTGGCACTTGTAATCTCACTCCACCGGATCTGAGTTAGAGATCTCACGATAGCATGGCATCCACGGTCGTGCTGAGTTTCATACGAGGTGTCAGGGCAGCTCTTTAGAGGCCCTTACGGACACCTAGCACCTCACACCAAGCATTTGTATCGTTTCTTCCCAACAGGCCAACCGCTCTTTGGCTAAAGGCGCCACCCACGGACAAAGGGGTGAAACGATCTAGACAAAATCGCCGCGCTGATACTTTAGCATCGCTACGTTGGCCGTTATCGCCAGATCCTTGAAGAATCGACCCACGCCCTTTTCATCAGGAACATCGGCTGCGCTGGTTTCCAGAAGATCCACCTCTTCTTGAATGCGTGTCACGAGAGGGTAAATCTCCTTTAGCGATGTTGAGGGATCGGCGAGCTTCCCGGCGTAGCGGTCCAGAAGCGTGAGAACTCTATCGCTTTGCTCCAGAGCCAAATCCTTCTGACCAACAGGCTTCGTGGGATCCGCTGGATTCATCTCAGACACGGTTTTGTTAAG
>JAZFSW010000249.1:0-13076 GCA_036446375.1 Desulfobacterales bacterium
GACGAGGATATCGACACCGTCAAACTCGGCCGCCGCCGCTTCAAACATCTGCTCCACGTCCTGGCTTTTGGAGACATCTGCGCCGGAGGCTATCGAAGGATACCCCAGCTTCTTGAACCGCTTGGCAAGATTCTCGGCAAAAGCAACATCGACATCGTTTATCACGACGCTGGCGCCTTCCTCAGCCAGCCGGGTAACAATTGCCTTACCGATGCCCCTGCCGGCGCCGGTCACCAATGCAACCTTATTTTCGAGCCGCATATACGCCTTTCCAGAAGTAAAAAATCCCTTTTCAGCTATTCACACAGAGCGCACGGGGCACCCCTATGGGGGCCCGTGCGCTCGGATGAGAAAGCTGAGGGATTCTTGCCTTGTGAGATCTGCTCAAGTTTCTGTTTCACCAGGACAGAAGATGAAACACAGAACATACACCTCGCAAAGGTCACCGGTCGGACAGGAGAACCTGTCTCAGCGTCGTGGCTCCTTTGCGAGGGCCTATCGCCCGGGTATGGTTCAGATCTTCTTCATGGCAAACTGGCAGTAACCGTCAGTTGCCGTGGACGCGGTCTGATTAACAAGAAGGTCTATGTCTATGTGGTTTTTCACGGTATCCAGTGCCGAAAGACAATAGCTCTTACAGGTCATCTGGTTGGCGCACTCTTCTCCAATGTCCTCTTTGATCTTATTGAACAGCGCACATTGGGGGACCCGATACGCGAGATCGGTCATGTTGTTGAGGATCATGGGGAGCTTCATGAAATCCTGCGTGCCGAGGTAGGCGATTTCGATGAACCGCTGGTGCACATGGGGGAAAATCATAAACTGCTCGCCGTTTCGATCCACGGTTTCAAACACCACCTCGATGGTCCTGTCCGAGTATTCCTCCCCGAGTTGGATTGTCTTGCTCATCCATTGTTTGCCGAGGCCGGTGAACAGCTCTTCAGCGGCTTTTACAGCGTCATTTCCGGATTTGTCTCCGATGGCTTCTTTCAGTTTCCCACATACGGCAGCCGCGTTGAATTCTTCCTGAATCATGGTGATCAAATCCGCGTTCAGGTCAAAGGAATACGCTTCGGGTGCGATGTATAAGGGGTAGGGTTGCTCTCTTAACTCTTTGAAAGGATCTGCTGTCATAATTCCTCCTATGCGTCATCCCATTTTTTGTCTCTCTTGAGGGCGTTGAACTCCTGAAATTCCGGCTCTTCGATGGTTATTGCATCCACGGGGCACACATCAAGACACTTATTGCATACGGTGCATTTGTCCCGGCGCGTGACATGGAGCACGAACTCTCCATCAACGCGGGGATCCATTTCCTCGAGACGCTTTTCCTTCGACATGACCCGTGAGACATTGAAAATGGCTTCGGGACAGATCTGCAGGCACTTCTTGCATAGGAACGGGACCGTACATTTATCATAGTCTATGCTAAGCCTGGGAAAGTTCTTTCCCCACATGAATTCCGGTATTCTTTTTAATGTACTCATATCCACACCTCCGATAACGCCGGCATTGTCTCTCTACCGACCAGACTAATCGCTTTTCGAGGGCACCCCGTCTCGCAGAGACCGCAGCCATAACATTTGTAGAGATCGATATTGGGCTTTTCACTGGTGACCTCATATTTCAAGGCTCCCCACTGACAGCGCTGGGCGCAAATGCCGCAACCGTTACACTTGTCATAGTCGACCATGGCCAGGTAGTGGCTCTTCATGGTGCCGATACCGAAATCAACGGCATTTCTCAGCGCGCCGCAATCCGGGTAATCACACTGGCAGAAGCCGCCGATGAACGGTGCACCGAACATCATCAGGATATGGCAAAAACCTCTCCGGTCCATCTCTTCGTTCCACTCAATGGCTTCCTCGATGTTGACGAACTTGACGCCACCCTTATAGCGCTCCGGCCAGCGTTCCCACTTGAGCATTCCGACACCCATACCCATGCAGGTATACTCCATTTCGTTCCGCTCATCGATGGCCCTGATCCCTTTTCTGCAGAGACAGGCGATAAGGCCGATGGGAGAGCAAAGCTCTAAGACTTTGTTGGCATGATCCAGGGGTACGACCTGAGCGCCCTGACCGGCCATCATCAGATCCTGAAGCTTGTCGAATGTCTCCTTCTCATTGTTTTCGACGGCGTTGATGAGATCCTGCTGGCTCGGACCGGCATGGGCACCGGTTTCCAGTCCGGTTTCCGCTCCTGCAAATCCTTGCTTGGGCGCTCGTTTCTTGTACATATTTCTGGCATAATTGTCTGGATTCAAATACCAGTATCCATCGCCACGCTCCTTGTCGCCGAACTGATCACAGTAAAAACACATGGGTATTACCTCCTATATACGAATTATTTTAAAAGCCTTTGTCCGGTATCCTGACATAACTGGCCACGATCAAAGATGCAGTGGGCACACATCCTGCAATTCAGACACCGAGCCGCCTCTTCGGCGGCCTGCCAGCCGACATAACCCAGATCCACTTCGGCAGATGTCCGGACGGCCTGACCGGGAAGTAGCTTCGGCATCGCCCAGCGCTCCTTGCGGGGCATGTAAACAGGCACTTGCTCCTCTTTGATCATGATTGATTCCACGTTGTCATCTTTTGGCACGATGGGTTCGCCGCTGAGAAACTGATCGATGGAAAGCGCCGCCCTTCGACCGGCGGCCATCGCATCGGTTACCGTTCGACCGGTATTGGCGATATCACCTGCAGCAAAAATACCGGCAACGCTACTCTGGCCTGTAAGCTGATTGACCACAATCGCGCCCTTCTCGTTGGTGTCCAGCAGATTCTCAACCAGCTTTCCGGGATCGGTCATTTGCCCGACAGCAACGACCACGGAATCGGCCTCCACTGAATAGTCGCCACCTTGGCCTTCCATCAGTGACCAGTGGTAGACGCCATCGCTATCTGTCCAGGTTGACGAGACGCGTTTGAATGTGATGCCATTGACCTTGGCGCCGTTCTTTGAAGTGAACTCCTGGGGAGACAGAGACGGATGGATATGGATGCCTTCTTTTTCCGTATCCCCGATTTCCCAGTCAAAGGCCGGCATATCCGCTCTTGATTCAAGGCAGGCCAAGTGGACCTCCTTCACGCCGTTTCTGACGGCGGTTCTGGCAACATCTAGTGCGACGCCACCACCACCGATGATCCAGAGTTTGCCGCTCAACGGGCTCATTCGCCCCTGTTTTGCGTCCATCAGCAGGGGGAGCCCGATGGAGACGCCCTGCAGATCTGCGCCCGGCACATTGAGGGGGACGCCCTTTTGCGCACCCACGGTAACCAATACGGCCTTAAACCCCTGCTCACGTAATGATTCGATCGACATAGTGGAACCGATGCGAACACCCGTATGGATGCGGACGCCGAGGCCCTTCAGATACTCTACATCCCGGTGGACGGCCTCTTTCGGCAAGATAAAATCGGGAATGCACGAGGTGAGCATGCCGCCGGGTTCCGATGATGCTTCAAAGATATCTGCCCGGTAACCCTTCTGGACCAGGTCTGCGGCCGCCGTCAAACCGGCCGGACCCGCGCCAATGATGGCCACCTTGTCTTCCTTCGTAACGGGTACGGGTGATGGCGCGTCTTCCTCTCCGCAATCAACGGCGTATCGCTTGAGCCACTCGATGGCCACCGCGTTGTCAACCACTTTCCTGTTGCAGACCTCCTCACAGGGGTGATGACATACCCGTCCGCACACAGACGGCAGGGGATTGCTTTCTCGAATGATAGACAGCGCCTTTGTGGGATTTCCATCTGCAATTGCCATGACATAATTCGGGATGTCCATTTGCAGGGGACAAGCGCCTACGCATGGAGACCCCGTGCTGAATTCAGGCCAGCACAGCTCCTCGTGAATAAAGGCTGGCGTCTCCCGCTTAAGGGAAACCCGGTAATAACTCTCAGCTTTTGAAACTGCCATTTTTTAAAACCTCCTCTGAGAGACAAGAACGCGGTTAATGGAATTGGCAAATTGAATCTCTGCCGTGGACTCTAAGACCCTGTGTATTAATGACAGTCGAGATGTCTTGTCAAGCACTTTCTCCGGGAGAGGCCACATATCCAAGATCGTCGACGGCTTTCTTCTGATACCCCTACAATCCGTGCTCAGTCCCAGGCCAATCTTTCCCGATGCTAACAATGGTATTGACCGCAAGCCGGGAGTGTGTGCTAAGGTGACACCGGTAGAAAACCATTGCTCGCGGCACTCAAGCGGATTGAAGCCGTCGGACAATTCGAAAGCGAGGATGAAGGTGGGCCGTTCTCGCCCACCACAATCCCAAAGATCCAGCAATTGCCAGAGAAAGGAGCGCCCTATGGCCAGCATCGGTTTTGACATCCCCGAAGAGATCCGTGCCATCCGTGACGCCATCGAGGCGTTTGTCCGTACGGAAGTGATCGCGCGCCACGAAAAACACGACAGGCTCTTCACGGATCCCCGGCGTCTTTACCAGGAAGATGGTCGGATCTGTGACGAGGCGCTTGCGATCCTGCGAGATGTGCGCGTTGCCTCTGCCAAACTCGGGTATTTCAATATGTGCGTTCCCGAGAAGATCGGTGGCGCCGGCATGGGTCGGCTTGCCTACTATGTGGTCTGGGAGCAGATCTACCGTATGTGCGGCGCCCATCATTGGATGCTCGGAAATTATGTGGTGAGTCATTGGGCATTCGGGCCCAGTGCGGTGCTGCTTGAGCTCACTGACCAGGCAAGGGAAGAGATGCTTGCGCCGATGCTTACCGGAGAGAAGACTATGTGTTTCGGGATGTCGGAGCCGGGAGCCGGATCCGATGCCGCGATGCTGAAAACCCGTGCCGTTGCCGACGGGGATGGGTGGCGTCTTACCGGGCGAAAGCTCTGGATCACCAACGCACCCTATGCCGATTATATCATTGTCTTTGCCATCACCGATCCGGAGCGAGCAGCTGTCAAGAAAGGCGGCATCAGCGCGTTTCTCGTACCCACCGATTCATCCGGTTTCAAGATAGAGAGCGTCGTTCGCATGTTTGGCCAGATTGGTGGTGATGAGGGCGCGGTGGTGCTGGACAACGTAAGGGCTGAGCCGCACCAATTGGTCGGTACGCTTCACGAGGGATTTCGTATCGGTCTGCTTGGTGTGTCTCTTGGCCGGATCTACAACGCTGCCCGATCGGTCGGATTCGCACGATGGGCCCTGGACCTTGCCTTCGAATATGCCAAAATAAGGGAGAGCTTCGATCAACCCATCAGTGAATACCAGGGCGTCACCTTCCCCCTGGCCGAATCTGCAATGGAGGTACACGCGGCTCATCTGATGGGCCTCAACGCGGCAATGCTCCTTGATGGGGGCCATCGTGCCATCAAAGAGCTGTCCATGGCAAAGGCCTTTTCCGTAGAGGTGTGTCTGCGGGCCATCGATCGGGCGATGCAGGCCCATGGTGCCATGGGGTTCACCAACGAAGTTGCCCTGGCCGAAGCATGGAAGGTGGTGCGGACTGTTAATGTAGCCGACGGAACCAACGAAATCCTCCGCCGCACGATCGTGCAGCGGTTCTTGCGCGGCGACACCGAGATCTGATCCGGTTGACTGATTCTGCCACTAAGGCACTAAGACACTAAGGGGTAACGGCTTAGAAGCACCACTGCGCAAAAGCACCACTGTGCAAGAGCATCACTACGCAAAAGCACGACTACTTAAGAACGCCAAGTCATGATTTGAAGCTATTCTTCGTGCCTTTGTGCCTTTGTGGCTATCGTAAGCTTTTACCGGTGCCAGTTGGCTAAGTCCGAGGGGGCTGATTCGGTCAGGATGCGCAGATTTTCTTTTGAGTTGAAGAGCGCTTCGCACAACTCGCATTTTCTGTATTGAACGATGTCGCTGGCCTTAAATCCCAGGTAGGAAGCGATGTTTGTAAGCCCCATGGTCCCGATCAGCTGATACAATACATGGGTTTCCGCTTTTCGAAACAATGCGTCGATGCTGTCATCGCGAAGGTTTCCGAGATACAGAAAGTTTGTTTCTGAGAAACGAGCCGCAGCATCGCAGCAGGCATACATGTCCAGTTCCGGAGAAAGGTATGGATTCATTGGGCAACGATTGGGTCGATAATCTGTAGATACCCCGGGGCGATCGATTTCACCGGCACGGCCGAAATAGATCACCGGCTCCGGAAAGAATCTCACATGCTGATCGCGCAGATACTGCTCGAATGCATCGTCTTCTTTTGAGAAATCAGTAACAAAGGAGATGAAATAGTCAAGACCCTGTTCCCGGCAGCTCAACGCTGCGTGGATGATGTTTTCCCGGGGAATATGTTCCTGGTGCCAGCGGCTGTAGCTGAGCCGCAATTGTGACAAGCCGTTTGACATCAGTAACGCGACAACATCATTGGCCTGTTCCCGTGTCTTTGCCCAGTATCCGTTGGTAACAATTCGCGAATAGATCCCCTTTTCCCTGCAGAGCTGAACCAGCTGGCAGATATCATCCGGAAACAAAAGGGGTTCTCCTGCAGTAAAGCTGATGCCCGTGACATGGCAACGGGCCATCTCTTGAATAATATCGTTCGCGCGGCCAATGTCCATTCTTGCAGTCTTCACCGATGGATCTGCCGCGACACAATGACTGCATCTGATGTTACATTGCGTTGAATATCCAAATGCAATGTTTCGAACAGGGCTCATTCTTGAGGGTATCCTTGTTTGTGTTCTCATCCCGCCTTCGGCGGGACGCGAGGCGCAGTGGGCGCGGAGGTAACTAAATTAGTATTGAATAGTATTTTCTCTTCTCTGCGTCCTCTGCGGCTCTGCGGTGACAATAGTGCAGCTACGATGAGGTTTCTTTCTCGATCAAGCCGGCCGATCTTCAGGCCAGGGACGGCTCTCCTCGCATCGCCATTGCGCTTCCGTTTCGAAAAACAGATTCACCCGTTCCAGGTACTGGTCCGGACGTCGGGTCTTTCTAATCTGCTTCATCGCTTTTTCGCAGTCTTCAAAGGGCAGTGAGAAATAGCGCCAGAAACCTTTCATCTTATTCAGCACATGGGAAGGGCCATATAAAACGCCGCTGTAGGCCTCAAACAGGGATTCGTGAAATCGTTGCATCCGATGGATTTTATCCACAATATTATCGGTGCCTGTTGCGATGTGACCCGGTAGAAAGGGGTCGGCCAAACACCAGCGCCCGATCATCCACCTGTCAACGGTGCTGAAGCGTTGGGAAAGTGTCCTGAAATCGGCAATCGTTCGGATATCTCCGTTGTAAACCACCGGCAGATGTATCATTGCCAGGCACGCTTCAAAGGCGTCCAGGTCGACAGGCCCTTCGTAACGCTGCAGGCCGGTTCGGGGATGAATAATGATTTCCGACAGGGGGTAGGGGTCGATCACAGACAATAGTCTGAAGATATCGTCTTTTTCTTCCCACCCAAGGCGCGTTTTGATGGATAGTGACCCGTGGATTCCGGGAACCGCCTCATCAAGAAAGGCCTGAATCCGATCTGTGTAGGGCAGCATGCCGGAGCCCCGCTTCTTCCTGGCTACCATGGGGTAGGGACAGCCCAGGTTCCAGTTTACCGTGTCATAGCCCAGCTCATACAGGTGATTGGCCAGTGCGACAAAATCCGCTGCCGATTTGCCGAGAATCTGAGGGACCACCGGCATCCGGGTATTGTTTTCCGGAAGGACGTCTTTGACGTATTTTTCCTTGAACCGGTGATCCGGTTTGCTGGAGATGAACGGTGCCACCGCCAGATCGAACCCGCCGAAATGGTCCGCAAATGCACTCCTGAACAGATGATCGGTAAACCCCCTCATGGGAGCCATGTATAGTGTGGGTCGTGGCATAGTGCTAAGATCTCGGTGTTGGTTGATTGGTTGTGTCACGCCATGGCGTGATCACGCTAGTCGTCTTTCGGTTGCGGGCTATGGCGAAAGTATGTCACGGGCGACGCCATTGCTCGTCCCTAGCCGCAACCCACCCACGTAAACCGAGACGAGCCTCGCAACCCCAACCGATCTTTCCAGTCTGTTTTTATACCCCAGGTGTCCAGCAAATGCCATTACAACCTTATAATATACGTCAAAACAGCAGGGATTTCCCCGCCGTATACTCATCTTGCAGGGGTCAGGCGTGTTGCAGCTTGCAGATCCCCTTTACATTCGGCAATCGTGATATACTTTGTAGCGTGTCTTTTTCAGGTAAGAATCGAATCCCGCGGGTGGGGAAGGGGTGGTCCGGTTCACGAAAAGTCGCTGATACTCAAAAACCGGTATTCCCCAGGGATCAAGGAAACAATGGAACAATTCAACACCAACGAGGTCGGTCGCAGAAGGACCTTCGGGATTATCAGTCACCCGGATGCCGGAAAGACGACCCTGACAGAAAAACTGCTCCTCTTCGGAGGGGCCATCCAGCAGGCCGGGGCGGTCAAGGCGCGAAAGGCCTCGCGACATGCCACCAGTGACTGGATGGCCATTGAAAAGGAAAGGGGTATTTCGGTTACCACCTCGGTCATGAAATTCAACTACCGGGATTTTGAGATCAATCTTCTCGATACACCGGGTCACCAGGACTTTTCAGAAGATACCTACCGTGTGCTGACCGCAGTGGATAGCGCCCTGATGGTTATCGACAGCGCAAAGGGGGTCGAGCCGCAGACCCAAAAACTCATGGAAGTCTGCAGGATGCGCAACACCCCGATCATCACGTTTATTAACAAGCTCGACCGGGAGGGGATGTCCCCCCTTGATATCCTCGACGATATCGAAGAGAATCTGCAGATCGAGTGCACCCCTCTTTCATGGCCGATCGGAATGGGAAAAGGCTTCCTGGGTGTCTACAATATGTATCAAAAACAGCTCCACCTTTTTACCCCCGGTAGCGAAACCGCCAAACAGGAGGGCATCGTCGTCAGTGACCTTGCGGACCCGGCCCTCGACGATCTTCTCGGCGCAGAGGCAGAGAAACTGCGCGAGGACATCGATCTTCTGGAAGGCGCGGCAGATCCCTTCGACATCGATCACTTTCTCAAAGGCAATCAGACACCGGTTTTCTTCGGCAGTGCTATCAACAACTTCGGTGTTAGAGAGATGCTGGATGCGTTTGTTGAGATGGCACCGGCACCCGGACCGCGTGACGCGGTTTCGAGGCAGGTGTCTCCCTATGAAGAGGCGTTTACCGGATTTGCCTTCAAGATACAGGCGAATATGGATCCGGCTCACAGAGACAGGATTGCCTTTGTCAGGATCTGCTCCGGAAAGTTTACGCGGGGGATGAAAGTGATGCACCACCGGATCGGTAAAGAAGTCATCCTGGCCAACGCGACCATTTTCATGGCCCAGGATCGTGAAAATATCGAGGAAGCCTTCCCCGGTGACATTATCGGGATACACAATCATGGGACCATTAAGATAGGCGACACCTTCACGGACAAAGAGCCGCTCAAGTTCAGCGGCATTCCGAATTTTGCGCCGGAACACTTCCGGCGGGTCCGTATCAAGAATCCCATAAAGACAAAGCAGCTCCAGAAGGGATTGATTCAGCTTGCCGAGGAAGGGGCCGTCCAGGTTTTCAGACCTCTTATCGGAAGCGACTATATATTGGGGGCCGTGGGGGTTCTTCAGTTTGAAGTGACGATGGCCAGACTCCAGGCCGAATATGGCGTGGATGCCGTATACGAACCGGTTGATTTCAAGGTAGCCCGGTGGGTCGATTCGGCCGATCGAAAGAAAATGGCAGCCTTCGAGAAAGCAAACATGTCCAACATGGCTACCGATGCGGAAGGAAGTCTATCGTTTCTGACCACAAGCGAATGGCAACTCGGATTTTGCATGGAAGAGTGGCCGGACATAGATTTTGTAAAGACGCGAGAAGTTGCGTGACGAAAAGCTCCTAGATCTCAAGAGATATTTCTGCAGTTACCGCTTGATCTTCTGATGCCTCAGATCCCTCCCCGACCCAATGGGTGAAGAACGCCAAGACCCATCATCGCAGCAGTGAGCCGGAAAAATAAAGCAAATTCCTGACAACGGCGAATTTGAGAAACTGAATGGCCAGAATGATGACAATCGGTGACAGATCCAGCCCGCCCATGATGACAAATGGCAGGTATCTGCGTACATAGCCAAATACGGGTTGTGTCGCATTCCGCAGCAGCATGACGATCTGATTATATGGGTCTGGATTGACGAAAGAAAGAAGTGCACTGATGATAACGATCCAGAGATACAGCGTCAAAACAGTGTCCATAATCCATGCCACGCCACCCACTATATTTCCCAGATAAGGCATAATTTCCCTTTTCCTTTGGCTCTCTAATCAAAGGTTTACCGTTGATGAATTCTTGGTGGCGTCGTAAAAAGTCTCCATCTACGGCGTTATAGCGTTTGGCCAGACGTTCGACATACGACATGTATGCCTTCACGCCTGGCCAACCACTATGCCTTGTATATGAAGATTTCTACTTAGCCATCGGTTATACTTTTTACGAGTTCATCATTCTTGGTTCGTCCGGATTCGGTTCTCAATCGAAACTAATGCAGAAAGTCGGTTATGTCAAGAAATATAACGGGTTATAGTGCTACACGGCAAACCGGCATACCATAATGACCCCTGTAACATCCTTCTATCCTGATTAAGGAGAGCTTTGGTGATCATAATGGGCCTCCTTTTTCTCAGGCTTTATTCCAAAACGTTGGGTCTGTCTACCCTTGGTTGCTCTGTCTCTTCCGATAGATCGGCAAACACTGGACCGACGCGATTCTTGCTGATCTAATAGAAAAAACAACAGATCGGCAAACAATGCTTGTGCTTTCCTTCTTGCTGATCTATGATCCAATCATGTTTTACGGTAGAGCGCATGAACTGAAAATTATCAAGAACGCAGTCGGTTCCAACCGGGCAGAACTGGGCATTGTATACGGTCGACGCCGGGTCGGTAAGAGCACGCTCCTGGCAAAGGCAATCGCGCGCGCAGGAGATTTGTATTTCGAAGGGTTGCAGCGAGTCCCGCTGAAGAAACAGATCGGGCATTTCATGCAACAGCTGGCCGACCAGACTCAGACGCCCCTGGGTGCTGCCAGGGGCTGGCGGGAGGCTTTTGACACCCTTTCTTTTCATATACGGAAGGGGAAACACTACATTGTCTTTGACGAATTTCCCTGGATGGCTTCGGGAAGAAGTGAACTGGTGTCGCTTCTCAAATACTTCTGGGATAACCGGTGGAAGGCAAATTCCGGTGTCACCCTTGTTCTGTGCGGCTCCATTGCCGGTTTCATGATCAGCCACCTCGTTCATTCCAAAGCTCTGCATAACAGGAAGACCTTTGAAATCCAGCTGCCGCCGCTGCCGGCCTCTGAAGCGAAGCTGTTCTTCAGAGAATTCAGATCCGACTTCGAGATCGCGAAGTTTCTCATGATATTTGGCGGGGTTCCAAAATACCTGGAGCAGATCGACCCCCGCCATTCCCTTGCCAATAACATCGACCGGCTGTGTTTTCAGAAACATGCTTTCTTTCTCAGCGAATTCGAAACCATATTCAAAGAGCAATTCACGGTGACAAGGACATATGAAAGAATGATAAGATGCCTGGCGGAAAGGAGCTGCGCAAAGGAAGAACTAGCGCAGCGTCTGGGCATGGCGTCCGGCGGCGGTCTTTCAGGCTATATCAGCAACCTGGAGCGGGCGGATTTTGTCAAAGTGTTCACCCCAAAATCCGTATTGGGAAAAGGCGACAAAACCAGAAAACTGGTCCTGTGGGACGAGTGGCTTCGTTTCTACTTCACCTATATTGCTCCCAATCGGCAGCTAATCGAGCTAAACACTGAACCCGGTCTTTTTGAACAGCTGGCAGGCCCGAGTTTGAACACCTACTTTGGGCTCTGCTTTGAACGGCTCTGCCTGAAGAATCTGCCTCAGATCTTCTCCCGGATGGGGATGGATACTTCTTCCATCATGGGCTTTGGGCCGTTCTTCAGACAGCGAAAAAGGAATGGCGAGGACGATGCCGGCTTGCAGATCGACATTCTGGTTCGGCGCAGAAGCCAGGTGCTGACCCTTATCGAATGCAAGTTCTCCTCGCAACCGACCGGTGTATCGGTGATTGAGGAGGTGCAGCGGAAGGTAAAGCTGTTGGGGGCGCCGCGAGCCTATACTGTTGAGCGCGTCCTTATCTGTGCCGGTGAGGTGACTGCGCCCCTACAGAACAGCGATTACTTCCATCACATCCTAGGGCTTGATGCCGTTTTTGGATAGAGAATCGGCAACCCTACGCTACTGATCTCTGCACGCCGACCTGCCGGTCACTCCAATTAATACGACACTTGTCACCCGGGTGACACCTCTAAGCTACCGATCTGCAAAGGGAATTGGATTCTGACGTGATCTGGATCCGGAGATACTGGGGAAACATGATTCCATGAGGTGCAGCAGCGAAGGCGGTCTCAGCAGATTTACACTGGAGACCTTTTCGAACAGGCGGATCAAGCCCGTGACTTTGTGTTGGCCAAGATCAACCGTGCTGTGGGCACTCGTTCAGAAAGCAATGTCGCCCCCGTCACTTACGACTTTCCGCCCGATGCAATCGGTGAGGCAATTATCAACGCCATTGTCCATCGCGACTATCACAGCCACGCATCTGTCGAAGTCCGGCTCTTTGCTGATCGCCTCGAGGTCTGGAATCCCGGCAGACTCCCCGGACACTGACTTTCGACGATTTGCGTATAGACCACCACTCGGTGCCCCACAACCCCCTTCTTGCCGAATCACTGTATCTGACACGTTACATTGAAAAGGCTGGCTCAGGTACCCAGCTCATGATCGCGCTGTGCCGGGAAGCGGGACTGCCGGAACCGGATTTCGAGCAACGCAGCGATTCCTTTGTTGTTACGCTCTGGCGGGACTGGTTGACGGATGAAATGATAGCGGGGCTCGATCTGAATGCCCGGCAACGTGAGACCGTCAAACTACTGAAGAGCCGCTCAAAGATCAACAATACACAATACCAGAAGGAATTGTCCGTGGCCAAAAGAACGGCTTCTCTTGACCTGAATGGATTGGTTTCTGCTGGAGTTATCGAAAAGGTTGGAACCACCGGCAG
>JAZFSW010000250.1:0-9957 GCA_036446375.1 Desulfobacterales bacterium
TCTGAAGGCCGGAGAACCTTTTCAAGTTTTGGGATCACTTCCCCGCTCCGGATGATTTCGATCTCAGCCCCGATCCCTATCTGGTTTCTTCGGATCCATCCGGCATTATGCCCGCTGACCCGCCTGATGGTTGCTCCGGAAAGTGCAACGGGTTGAATCTCCAGAACCGGTGTAACATTTCCTGTTCGACCCACCTGCCATTTGAGCCCTTCAACAATGGTGACCGCCGTTGCCCCCTTCGTCTTGACGGCAATCTGCCATCGATAGTGATGGGCCGTTGCGCCCATGTGCTTCTTTACCACTTCATTGGTAACCGACACCACCATACCATCCATCGGGTAGTCGGTTTCAGCAGTCAACGCGGCTGTGATATCGTCAAAGTCGGCAAGGAGCGCATCACCGTCGCCCTGCCAGTTGGCAAGACGGCTGTAGGGAAGAAAATGTACCATGCCATCAGAAAGGGCTTTGGCCGCAACATCACTGGGTTGGTCAGAAGAGACGATGCCCACTGCCATATTCCGGGGATGTTCAAATTCGGTGGCAAGGTGTTGATCAAAATACGATTGAACCACCACGATTTCCCCGAGTCCCTGTCCCCTTCCACCTTTGGGAACGATGCCTTTATCAAGCGCACTGCTGATCTCGTAGCCCACCTCACCATTGCCCCTTGTGGCAAACACGACACCATCATCTCGACCGGAAAGCCCGTCGAGCTTAGGGGTGACAATGAACGGAACATCGGTTACACCAATCTCCGCGGCGTCCTTGTGTACCCGGGAAAGAAACTTTTCTAGCGCTTCCCGGGTGTAGGCTTTCTCTGTGGAAAGCATCGGAACCGGGTGCCGGACCTCCTTTCTCGCCTTGAGGACTTCCGGCTCGACCGCGTGGAGAAAAGGATGTTCCGGATCAAGCTGCCGGAGTCTTTCTACCCATTGGTCGTATGTCTCATCGTCCACCAGGGGGGTCCCGGCACGATAGGCTTCATTGTACCTTTCCAGGGAAGCAACGAGTTCATCTATATCCATGGCAGGATCAATCCTTGCTTCACGATCATTTCGTCATCCCGGATGGTGTTCGGCAAAGATCACCGATCGTATCACAGATGATCCGGCGGGATGCTTTGAAGCGCTTCTCCCCAAAACCGGGACGCCATGTCAACGAAGAAAGCTCATCGGACACCACAAGAACAGCACCGACTGCCACGTTCCGGAAATTGCCCACCGTATAGATCGCAGATAGTTCCATTTCAACAGCCAGCACATTCCTTTCCTGGAAATGCACGACCTTTTCACGGGTCTCACGGTAGATGGCATCGGTCGTCCAGATGTCTCCGGTAAGGATCGTGTGTTCCCGACGCTGGAATGCGGCAGCAACCTGTTCGCTCACCTCGGTTGAGGGAAGAACCGCCCCGTCCCCCTCCGGGTGATAATGTCTGGACGTACCTTCGTCACTATAAGCGCCGGTCGGAACAATGATATCCCCGGTTTTTACCTGGGTGGAGATCGCGCCGCACCAACCGAAAAAAACGATCTTCTTTGCCCCCCATGCAATAAGGGTTTCCAGCAGCATCACCGCATAGGGCGCCCCGACAAATGGACCGGCAGCGGCAAAGGAAGCACCGGAATTCCGGTCCATATACAGCCGACTCATGTATAGATCGATGCCGGCCGTCTCATCCACTCCGGCATGGGCTGCGATGGAACGAAGGTCTTCGCCATTGCTGACCAGGAAGACTACGGGTCCGATATCGGGGGCATTTCCTCCCCGGAACGGATTCACAATCGCTTCGCTTGGGGGCATATTATTCATCGCTGATATCACGGATACCACGGCGATCCACCGGGTGGAGATAGAGGAACTTTTTTCTTAGATCGGTTTGGCCAGCTGTGACAGTTCATCTTTGACCTCATCAATGACATCGTAGAGCCATAGAACATCTTCAATGCTCAATCGGCCGGCTTTAGCCGGAGCCCTGTCAGTCCCGTCCTGCTTTTTCAGAATCCGGGGGCCGATTTGAAGTTTCGCTTCCCCCTCGCCATACTGATTGATCGAAACAACCAGTCCGGTCTCCTCACATTTCCATGTCTTCAGCGTCTTGTCTTTATCAGGATCAAATGCCATTTCACTCTCCTTTCTGTACCTGTCTATGGTAAGGCAGGCATAAACACTACATATGATTATGTGGATATTCTTGAAAAATCAGCAAACAGTCCGAAAAGGTCCGCAATGTCCTTGAGCAAGGCCAGCCGGTTATTACGTTGGCCCTCGTCCTCTGCCATCACCATGACCCCGTCAAAAAAACCGTCCACGGCATCCCTCATGGAAGCGATATCCAGAAGCGCCTGTTCAAAACGTCCGGAAGTCAAGTGCTCCTCTACCCGGTCCTTCACAGACTGATATACCTGATACAGATGGGATTCTGTCTCGTGCTGGAAACGTTTCGGTTCAACACGAAGGACCCGGTCCGGGGCGAGAGCGGCCTTTCTTATAATGTTAACCACCCGTTTGAAGGCAACAGCCAGTGGTGCGAAACCGGGTTCAGCCTTGAGCTTTTCAAGCGCCCGCACCCGGTCCCAGACGTGGGCAACCGGATCTATCGTGACATGGGTAATGGCAGACACCACATCCTTTGAAAACCCCTCTTCAACGAGAAGATGCGACATCCGGTTTCGCAGGAACTCACAGACACGGTCTACTGTTTCTGTGGCTCCTTGGCTGCGTCCATAAGCACTCAAGCTTGTTTCGACAACCTCCCGCAGGGGAAACGAAAAGCCCTGGTCAAGCATAATCTGGATAATACCGATGCTCTGGCGACGTAGGGCATGGGGATCGGAGGTACCGGTCGGTAGCAGTCCTGCACTGAAACACCCGCAGAGGGTATCGATCTTATCGGCAATAGCGACAATGGCCGCTGCAGGGGATTCGGGAAGAGGACCGCCGGAATAGGTCGGCCGGTAGTGCGATTCAATCGCATCGGCTACGGTCTGGGATTCCCCCTGAGCCAGTGCGTATGTCCTGCCCATGGTCCCCTGCAGCTTTGGAAACTCGACAACCACGTGGGAGACAAGGTCTGCCTTGCACAAGACGGCAGCACGTAAGGCATCGTCTTTCAGGCCGGTTTCTTCATTTCCGGAGGATCGCTGTTTGGCGCCGGAACGCGAAACCGCATCTGCAAGGTATTTGACCAGCACCTGAATTCTTTCTACTTTCTCATACATGGATCCCAGGGACGCCTGAAATAGAACGCCCTTCAATTGGGTCGTCCAGTCTTCGAGGGATTTTTCAAGATCGCTCCGATAGAAGAATGCAGCATCTTCCAGACGTGCGCGAAGCACCCGCTGGTTACCCCTGGCAACCAGCGACATGTCTTTTGCCGATGTATTGCTAACGGCGATGAAATAGGGCATGAGCTGATTGTGTTGATCCACGACTGCAAAGTACTTCTGATGCTCCTCCATGGCTGTCACCAGCACCTCCCTGGGAAGCTGGAGAAATTTCTCGTCAAAAGCACCGACAACAATCGTCGGGTATTCAACAAGATTTGCCACGGTATCCAGTAGACCGGCATTGGCAAGAGGAGTGCCACCGATCTCGTTTGCAGCCGAATCGATGTCGGTTTCAATCTTATGCTTCCGCTCGAGGATGTCCACCATAACCCCTCTGGTCTTCAGAACCGCTTCGTAGCGATCCGGCGATGGGATTTTGACCTTGCCCGGATGGGTAAACGGGTGACCCCATACATACCGACCGCTCCGGATGCCATCGACAGAAAAAAGAATCGCTGCATCACCCAAAAGCGCGAGGAGCGATTGGATCGGGCGGGCAAAGAGAAGGTTCAGATCCGCCCATCGCATGGTTTTCGGGAAGGGAATGGAGCCAATCACGTCCGGTACAATCGACTTTAGAACACGCCGGGTCGGCTGTCCCTTTTCCTTTTTGACTGCACACAGATAGTTGCCTCTTTCCGTGGTCTGAACCGAGAGCTTTCCTACCGGCACACCGATTTTTTCTGCAAATTTAATGGCGGGGACCTGGGGGGTGCCCTGGGAATCGAACCCGATCTTCTCCGGTGGTCCGAGCACCTCGGTTGCCACCGATTCCTGTTTATCTGCCACATCGGAAACAACCACTGCAAGTCTTCGGGGCGTGCCATATGTCTTCCACTCACCGTGCACGATACGTGCGTCATCAAGTGCCCGTATCAGCGATGAGGACATGGCCCGCAGCGCGGGCTCAATATATCCGGCCGGAATCTCCTCGGTTCCTATCTCTATCAATAGACTATTCATGAGGGTGTTGTTGCTCCTATCGGTTCCTGTCTTCTTCTACAAACGGGTTAAAGAGATCGTCGCTTCGCCTATCCCCAAAGAGCTCGTATGAACTACATCTAGGAAACAGGTTTCAGTGTTCAGGTGTCAGGACAGCTCTTTCGAGGCCCTTACTGACACCTGACACCCGACACCTGCTTTCCACCAAGCCGATTAGGCGCAAACCAAGCACTTGTGTCGTTTCTTCTTCAATCAGACTGGCTGTTCTCCAGGCTAGCTGCACCGCTCATATGCAAGCGCCACCGGGGATCAAATGCAAGGGTCATGTCTTGAGCAGCGGAAACCCCAACTGCTCACGCTGCTTCAGATACGCTTCAGCGCACGCTCTGGCAAGGCTGCGAATCCGTGCGATATATCCGGTACGTTCAGTCACACTGATTGCGCCACGGGCGTCAAGCAGATTGAAGGTGTGGGAACATTTCAAGCAATACTCATAGGCCGGTAAGACGAGGGATTTTTCAATGATACGTTCGGCCTCTTTTTCATATTGGTTGAAAGATTCCAGAAGAAACGCCACATTGGCCAGCTCAAAGTTATAGGTGGATTGCTCTACTTCCTGCCGGTGGTAGATATCACCATAGGTCAGATCCGCATTCCACATCAGATCATATATATTGTCAACACCTTGAAGATACATGGCGATTCGCTCGAGGCCATAGGTGATCTCAGCAGAGACTGGATGCAGTTCAATACTGCCGGCCATCTGAAAATAGGTAAATTGCGTGATCTCCATGCCATCCAGCCAGACCTCCCAACCGAGCCCGGAAGCCCCAAGCGTCGGGGATTCCCAATCATCCTCCACAAACCGGATGTCATGGGCAAGCGGATCGACACCCAGTGACTTCAGGCTCTTGAGGTATTGCTGCTGCACATCGACTGGGGAGGGTTTCAATACCACCTGGAATTGAAAGAAATGCTGCAATCGGTTCGGATTTTCACCGTATCGGCCATCCGTAGGACGTCGGGACGGCTGCACATAGGCAACGTTCCATGGCTCAGGTCCCAATGCCCGGAGAAGTGTTGTCGGATGAAATGTTCCGGCACCCACCTCAACATCGTAGGATTGAGCCAACAGGCAGCCTCTGCGCGCCCAGTATTTTTGTAACGTAAGGATCAGATCTTGAAAATGCATCGCTCTTCATTTCTCCACAAAGTTATCACCAGGACAACCACTTGCCCCCGGCAGGTGTTTTAGGGCATCTTCTCAACGGATACCGTTAGACCGGTTGAATCGATTTCCACTTCAAGCATCCGTGCATCTTTCCTTTGGGTCAGAACATGCTCCCAGATCGGTCTCAGTCGCCTGATGGGTTCATCCGGACCGATCGCCCAGATGCAGCCACCCCCGCCGGCACCGGTAAACCGTGCACCGCAACGGTTCTCCACAGCCGCATCAACCAGTTCTTCACCGAGGCGATCCAAAACATCGGGGGTCATTTCACGACGTATCGAAACCTCTCTGTTCATGCACGCTGCGGCCCGGCCAAAATCCTTTCTCGACAAAGCATCGACAAATGCACCGGTGCACGTGGCAATCTCCTCCCAGGATTCTCGATACGTTCCGGACAAGAACTGCTGGATCCATTGGGCATTGATACGGGCAGATATGTGGGGCACACCACAATAGGCAAGCAGCAGGTGTTGCTGCAACTTCCCGTGAGAAGGTTGACGGATAACCGCCTTGCCTCTAAACGGCGGGTCCTGAAGGCTTATCGGCCAGAACCACCCGTGAACGCCCCCATATGCAGCGGCAAGTTGATCCTGGATGCCGCAGGGAACTCCGGCCACACTCGCCTCTATCCCATGGGCAAGCATCACAATCTTTTTCAGTGGTGGATTAGGACCCGTCACGGATTCTCCGGCCGCCAGGAAAGCGCCTATTAGTGCCACAGCCGCTGCAGAGGATCCTCCCAGGGCGCTCCGGGGAGGAGAGGCCGAATCGATTTCAATGTGGATGCCATCCCCATTGAAATAAGCGGCAATCGCAAACATCAGACCGAGGGGGTGATCAAATGGGGCCTTTTGAATCGGGTATTCGGCACTGTCAAATCCCGTTGAAGACACCTTTATCATCCCTTCTCGAAAGGGAAGAAGCTTCACCCGTGTTCTCAGATTGATAGCCGCATTGAAGGTACACGGTGACACATGGCCGAGAGCATAGAAAAACGTGCTGATATCAAGCGTACCCCCCATATCGATTCGACAAGGAGCTGAAGACTCGATGGATGTTGATTCAAGCAGGTGGGTCAGTCTATTGGCCATAGGTTCATCTACCCCAAGAACGCCTGCCGGATCGTCCCACTCCCTCCCGGGTTCGCCCCCCATCGGAAACGATGCCATCAAAAGAACCAAAGAGCAAGGGCATTGCCAGTATCAGGAGCGAATCTGGCGCAGGAAAGTCAAGCTCCGGGGTGCCTTTCCCAAATGATAGGGTACAAATGCTTCAAGAAAATCCAAACTCTCTTTTATGGCCAAAGGGTCAAGTCGGATTCTTTTCGCCTTGATCAGATCGCCGCTTTCAATCCACAGCAGCTGTTTTATCGTTCCCTTCGATAGGGAAAACCTTCCGGAGATCCCGGGGCTGCATGCATCGCATACAAGCCCACCCCGCTTAATATCAAAAGCAACTTTGCTGCTCTTTATGTCGTCCAGTCCTTTACTGCAAAAGCTGCAATGGGTCAGATTCGGCCCATAGCCCGACAGGGCGGCAAACCGCATCTGAAACAAGATGCTCAGGGCTGCCTCCGGGGCAAGATCCGTATCGATGCCCGCCAGGCTGTAATGGAACAGATGGTAAATATCGGCCTGTCGCTGAGAATCCTCCAACCATTCATTGATCAATTCAGCCCAGTAGCTCGCATAGGCGGCCTTGGTCATATCTGATCTTATCACAGAAAAGGGGTGTTTCAAAACAGCTTCCTGCAGAACAGGAAGTCTCCCTTTGCCTATGGTACACACCACATCCAGGATGGAAAAAGGTTCCAGGATGCCCGCAAATCGTTTGGTGCTCTTCTTAGCAGATTTGGCAATAGCCGAGACCTTTCCCCGATTCAACGTAATTAGGGACAGGATCAGATCATAGTCACCAAAGTCAATTCGGCGGAGAATAATGGCAGGCGTAGAGAAGCGTGACATGTACTCATATACCCAGGAGAGCCGTAGCGATCTGAAAATAGAAAAAAAGGCTGATGATATCTATCGCAGACGTTACAAAAGGACCGGTAGCAACAGCCGGATCGATATCAATCCTGGCCAACACCATCGGCACCAAAGATCCGACCAGTGCCGCCGTTACCATGGAGCAAGTCAGTGCAAGCCCGACACAAAGGGCCAGAGGGATTTTGCTGTAACCCACCTGGGCAACAACGCCGACGAGAAATCCGTAGGTCAAACCGAGGATCAGGCCTATGGCAATCTCTTTGGATACAACAGACCAGATGTCTCTGATGTGAAGACGCCCGGTGGCCAGCCCCCTGACAACAATGGTGGACGATTGTGTGCCGATATTGCCACCCATTCCCATGATGACAGGGATAAATGGGGCCAGATAGGCAAGTTTGCTCAAACCCACTTCAAAACGATTGATGATAAGAAATGCGACAACCCCCCCGATGCAACTGGCAAACAACCACGGCGCCCTGATTCTCGTACTGCGCAACACCGACTGGGTCTCAATAAAGTCTTCACCGGCACCGGCCATCTTTAGGATATCTTCCGTTGCCTCCTGTCTGAAGATGTCGATAACATCATCAACGGTGACGATACCAACCAGTTTGTTGGTGTCATCGACAACAGGAACGGCGAGGATATCGTAGCGGGCAACAATCTTGGCCACCTCCTCCTGGTCCGTATCGGTACGAACGGAATAGACATCTGCGGCCATGAATTTCTTCAGAGGGGTTTCCGGTGCAACAACAACCAACTGCCTTAACGAACTGACCCCGACCAGGCTGCCGTATTCATCCACCACATACAGGTAAAAGGGCATCTCAACATCGGAATGCTCTTTCTGAAGAGATGCGATGGCGGATCCGGCAGTCGTATCTTCTCCCAGTGCGATATAATCAGGTACCATGATACCACCGGCCGTATCATCACCGTACCGAAGGAGGCTTTCGACCTCTTCGGAACCTTCTTTTTTCATTCGGTCGAGTATGCCACTAGCGGTCTCTTCAGGAAGTTGCGCGACAAGGTCGGCGACATCGTCGGCCGGCATGTGCTCAAAGATGTCAACGGTTTCATCCAAGGCGGTACTGTCGATGAGATTGCGAAAGGTATCCGGATCCAACTCACTGAAGAGCGTTCCCTTCTGCTCAACATCGTCGATCATGTCAAACAGCTCTGTCTGATGGGCGATGGATAAGAACCGAAACACCGAAGACAGATCCGCTGCGTGGGTTTTTCTCACGATCTTCTGAAGATTCGAAGTAGCCCCACGTCGCAGCAGTCGCTTAATACTCTCTATGAGAATCTTATTGCGATCATTGTGCACGCAAACCCCCTTGCCCGGGTCTCCCCCGAAGGCAAAGCCCCGGTCTCAGCCGAATACCATACGGCGTCATGCCCGGGGAATGGCCGGTCGGGGCAGCCACGGCTACAGGCCGTTCTTTAATCTCTTGCAGGGAAGAAACAGGTGGCGCCATTTTCCTAGTCTCAGACGTCAACCGGCTTCCAGGCAGGATGCTCCGGTATAGAACATATGAAGCTATTGCTGGAATGAGCGCTCGACTATCATCGTATGATCTTTATGTGCGCCCTTTCTCTGAGCGCTTCAATCCACGATTGATATCTTTCGCTTGATATCTCGTTGTACACCGCGTTGGCGATTTCTTCTGACACATCTTCAAGGGGTACCCCCGCGGACGTCACCTTTTCCTGAAGCAGGAAGATCTGAAATCCCTGGTCCGTATCCATTACCACTGTAAATTCACCCGGCTTCAGGTCCTCCACAGCGGCCCTGATCTGTTTGGACAGTGTGTCAAGTTCCATCCGCCCCAGGTCCCCTCCGGTTTCAGCCAGGGGGGACTCAGAATACATTTCCGCCATGCTTTCAAATGACTCCCCAGCCCGTAGCTTGTCCCACACCGCATCAATTCTTTTCCGTATTTCAGGGCTGTGAACGCCATCCCCAAGAGGAGATGCTTTCATGATGATGTGACGTAGATGGACCTGAGTCTTGCCGCCATATGTATCGCTGTGTTTCTCGTAGTAGGCTTTAATATCTTCCTGGGTGACAAGAATCTTGGATCGAATCTCGGTATTCATCAACTTACCCCTGAGCAGCTGTTCTCTCACCTGCTGGCGATAGCCATCAAGGGTCATCCCTTCCTGAGCCAATGCCTTCTGGAGCTCTTCATTGGTAAGATAGCTCTCCTGTTTTACCCGTTCAATGGCTGCATCAACGTCTCTTTCATCAACAGTCAATTCCTTTGAAATGATTTCCTGATCTCTCAGTTTATCGTCAATGAGCTGGTCAAGTATCTTTTCTCGGACACCAAACAATGCCTGTTCCTGTTTCTCAGGCGAAATCCCAAGAGTCTCCACCTTTTGGCGATAGGGTATGAGCATCTGGTCGACCTCGGACAAAACAATGATATCATCGTTGACGATGACCACGATCCGGTCGGCG
>JAZFSW010000251.1:0-3917 GCA_036446375.1 Desulfobacterales bacterium
CACAAAGGCCCTTACGTCGGGCATTCTACGAACGCTTCAGATATACTAATCATCCTGGGGGCAAAAAGAAAGTGAAAATTGGAAAAATCACCTACGGGTGTGATGTCCAGCATGGGGAACGATCCTGAGGAAACGACCGAAAGCCAATCTTCATGGATGCTTTTCGGGTTCTTGACCATGCAAACGTCATGAAGATATTGCTGCAAAACAACAGACCTGCCGAAAGAACAATGGGGGCGCATTTTCTTATCAATCTCCAGTCCCGACGCCCCTTGGGTCGCCGATGGCAAATGGCTCAAGCAATCGCAATATCAAGAATAAACACCAGTAAAGCAAGCACTACGTGGAGCGAGAGACCGATAGCTGCTTCAGGGAAAAACGCCGGAGCTCTGCCAAAAGGGTATCGACTCCCTGCCGGAATAATGATAGTAAAAAGAATCCTGAAAACATAAGAATCCGATAGGTCCGTGGTAAATTTGAAAGGAGAAAGGGCATGGCGTTTAAGGACTTAAAAGACATCATTGATTTTGCAGTCGGCAAAGAGAAAGAGGCAGCTATCTTCTATGAAGATGCGAGCAACGAAGAGACCATGTCCGGCGTAAAGGAGATGCTGAAAGAATTTGCCCGGGAAGAACGCAAACACCAGGTGCTTCTGGAAAAGTTCGCCGCCGGGGGCGTTGTCGAAGGGCTCGACGACTACAAATTCAAATGGATCGTTGATATCAAGCGCAGTGATTACGTTGATGACCAGGAATACAAAAAGGGGATGCTTTACAATGAACTCCTCATGCTCGCCATGAAGCGGGAGGAGAAGGCCCTGGCCTTATATAATGAAATGCAGGAAAATGCCGATACGGATGAGGGTAGGTCGCTGTTTAAGATGCTCTGCCAGGAAGAGGCCAAGCATAAGCTGCAGCTTGAAACGATGTACGACGATTACATGGCTGACATGGGAGATTGATACGCCTTTTCACCCGGTCTTGTCTTCAGGCTTTTTTCATGCGCAACCCAGATGCAGTGCAGAATTATCCGAAGGTGTTGGTGATAAGAGATTGGGTCTGGGTCAATCGGCGGTAATGACCATTGCCGGCAATAAGTTGCTCATGGGTGCCCTGCTCGATGATGCGCCCCCCAACCAGAACGACAATCAGATCGGCATGACGTACCGTTGACAGGCGGTGAGCAATGGTGATGGTGGTACGCCCTTTCATGAGCCGCCTGAGCGCCTGTTGTATCAAATCTTCTGTTTCTGTGTCTACCGAAGAGGTCGCTTCATCGAGGATCAGGATCGGCGCGTCTTTCAGCAGAGCCCGGGCAATGGAAATCCGCTGTTTTTGGCCACCGGACAGCTTCACTCCCCGTTCTCCGATGATCGTGTCATAGCCATCGGGCAGATCGGCGATAAACGCATGGGCGTTGGCCGATTTGCTTACCTCATACAGCCGCTGCTCCGTAGCCTCGGGACAAGCAAAGAGGATATTGTCCCGAGCGGTACCATTAAACAGGAATACATCCTGCAGCACCAGCGAGACCTGGGTCCGCAAACCTTCCAGGGTGAATTGGCGAACCGGCTCGCCATCGATGAGCATCTCTCCTTTCGTGGCATCGTAAAACCGGGGGATCAGACTGGCCATGGTGGTCTTTCCCGCACCGGTGGGACCGACCAGGGCAACATGTGAATGCCGGGGAATGATAAGATCGATGTCTTTCAATACCGGCAACCCCTTGATGTATTCAAACGATAGCTTCCGAAACGTGATCTCACCCATTGCCCGACCGGGGAAGGGGTGTGCGCCGGCGCCGTCTTGGGTCTCGGTTTCTTCTTCCAGCAGGTTTGCGATCCGGTCAGCCCCGGCCATGGCCTCCTGGGTTTGCTCCCAGGCACCGGTGAGTGCCCGAACCGGTTGGTAGAACATCTCCAGGTACAGGAAAAACGCCACCAGGTCCTCAACTTGTAAGACGCCCCCAAATGCGAGCTGTCCGCCAAAGTATACGACAATGACCGTCCCCATGGACGCGGCAAAGTCAACCAGCGGCCCGAAGAATGCATTGAGACGTAAGGTTTGAAGCATCGAGTCCCTATAGCGGACGATATGCCCCTCCACCCGGCTCGCCTCGGAATCCTCTCGCGTGAAGGCCTTGATCTCCCGGATACCGGAAAGATTGTCGTTGAGCGTGGCGTTAAGATCGGCCAACTCCTTCTGCCGCTCACGAAATGCCGGACGCATGCGAAGGGCCATACTGCGCATCGTCCATACGATAAACGGTACCGGGACCAGCGTAAGCAGGAGGAGTTTCACGTTGATAGCCGACAGTACAATCGCCACTCCGATAAGGCGCAGGACATTGACCAGCGTGTCCGGTACCGCATGCGAAATCAACGCCTCAAACATATTGGAGTCATTGATGACCCGGGACATCAATGCCCCGGTCGCCTGATCTTCGTGAAAGCGCAGGGAAAGCCTTTGCAGATGGACGTATAGACGGTGCCGCACGTCAGAGACCACGTTCCAACCGGCGACATGACTAAAGTAGCGGTTGCTGAATTGAAGACCGACCCGTCCCACATAGACCGCCATAAGCAACAGGCCCAGCTGCGTAAGCACCCCGGAGTCTGCCTGCGTTCTGACGGCGCCGAGCAGTTCGCGCACACTCCAGGGGACCACCAGCTGAAGCGCAACCAGGCCAATCATGCTTACGATGGCCACACCGATCTGGAACCGGTACTTCAGCGCAGATCCGAATACAAGCGTGGAGGCCTTCATGCTAAGCCCTTTTCGTTTTGATTGAATTGGTGCAAGATTAGAATCAAGAGCGTAACTCCTTTAGCGTCCACGCACGGTAAGCGCTCGAAAGCCGCCGTTTCCCATTGTCCCCCCGCGTTCAGCGGGTCAGTTGGCTATATCTAATTCGCCGCGGTGTTTCGGCCTCGGCACCCAGTCGCCTCTTGCGATCTGCTTCGTATTCTGTCCAGTTGCCGTTGAAAAAACGGACCTGGCTGTTTCCCTCGAATGCCAGGATATGGGTGGCGATGCGATCGAGGAACCAGCGATCATGGCTGATGACCACCGCACAGCCGCCGAAGTTTTCCAGTGCCTCCTCCAGTGCCCTCAGGGTGTTGACATCCAGATCGTTGGTCGGCTCATCCAACAGCAGAACATTGGCGCCTTCCTTCAGGACCTTTGCCAGGTGAATCCGGTTCCGTTGTCCCCCGGAAAGTTCGCGCACCTTTCGTTGCTGTTCCGAACCGGAAAAGTTGAAGCGGGCAACATAAGCGCGGGAGTTGAGCTCTCTTTCGCCGATTTGGAGCAGCTCCTGGCCATCGGTAATTTCTTCCCAGACTGTTTTTTGCGGGTCCAGTTCGCGACTCTGGTCCACGTAAGCCAGCTGAACAGTTTCACCGATCCTGAAACTGCCGCTGTCGGCCGTTTCCAGGCCGGTAATCATTCTGAAAAGGGTGGTTTTTCCGGCGCCGTTGGGACCGATGATACCCACGATAGCACCGGGGGGCAGTTGGAAATGCATGTCTTCCATCAGCAGGCGATCCGTGTATCCCTTGGTAACACCCTCAGCCTCGATAACGATGTCGCCAAGACGTGAACCGGGGGGGATATAGAGCTCCAGGTCTTTGTCCCGTGCCTGTACTTCCTGGGCCATGAGCTTTTCATAGCTATTTACGCGAGACTGGTTCTTTGCATGGCGGCCCTTGGGTGTTAGGCGTATCCACTCCAGCTCACGAGACAAGGTCTTCTGGCGGGCACTCTGGGCTTTCTCCTCCCGGCGCAAGCGTTCGGATTTCTGCTCCAGCCAGGAGGAGTAGTTGCACTTCCATGGGATGCCGTGGCCCCTGTCCAGTTCGAGTATCCAGCCCGCCACTTTGTCGAGAAAGTAGCGATCGTGGGTAACGGCGATAACCG
>JAZFSW010000252.1:0-3101 GCA_036446375.1 Desulfobacterales bacterium
CCATGTCGGGATTATGCCAACAGGCCTTGGCCACCGCGCGGAACCACTCGGTCAGCGCGGCAGAAATTCAAACCCCGGCCGGCCGGCGAAGGGGACCAGCGACGGGTAGAGGGCCACGGTCCAGCCGTCCTCACCCCAAACCCTGAACCGTTCACATTAGAGAAAGAGACGTTCATGTCCGATGATACCGAAACACAAATATCCAACCCCCGAGCCTTGGAACCCAAATTCCTGACCCAGTCTCGATTTGATGAAATGGATTTGCCGGCGAAGGTTCTATCCGGTCTTGAGGAGGCTGGTTTTACCTATGCTACGCCGATCCAGGCCCAGGTGTTGCCCGTTTCATTGACGGGGAAAGATGTAGCGGGACAGGCCCAGACCGGCACGGGGAAGACAGCGGCGTTTCTCCTCACGATTTTTTCCCGGCTTCTCGCCCACCCCAAGAAGGATTCCACGCTGGCTTCCGCGCTTATTGTTGCCCCCACCCGGGAGCTGGCGGCTCAGATCTATGAAGAGGCGTGTCTTCTCGGCCGTCATACCGGTCTGAAGTTTGCCCAGATCGTGGGGGGGGTTGACTATAAGAAACAGGCCGACATCCTGACCAAAGGCACCGATATCGTGATTTGTACACCGGGTCGAATCATCGATTATTTCAAACAGGGGGTTTTCAAAACCAAGGGGATCGAGATCGTTGTTATTGATGAGGCCGATCGTCTGCTGGATCTTGGGTTTGCGAAAGATATGCGGTTCATACTCCAGAAACTCCCCCATTACGAGAAGCGTCAATCCATGCTTTTTTCTGCCACGCTTTCCCACAGCGTTCTGGAGTTGACCTATGAATATATGAACCTGCCCGAATTCATCGCCGTTACACCGGAAGAGGTGACGGTCGAAGGCATTGAGCAATCCTTGTTTCATGTGGGCAAAGACGAGAAATTGCCCCTGCTTCTCGGACTGCTGGAGCGCGAAGACTGGGGCCGGGGACTGATTTTTGTCAATACACGGGTCGGGGTGCAGTGGCTTGCCCAGAAACTGAAGGGCAACCGGATTCCGGCAGAGGGCATAACCGGAGAGTTACCCCAGGTGAAACGGTTTCGGCTGATGAAGCGGTTCAAGGAGGGGGGGATCAAGATCCTGGTGGCAACCGATGTGGCATCCCGGGGGATCCACGTGGAAGACATTACCCATGTATTCAATTACGACTTGCCCCAGGATGCAGAAAACTATATCCATCGGATCGGACGCACCGCCAGAGCCGGCAAGACGGGTCGAGCCATATCCTTTGCCTGCGAGAAGTATGTGTTCCACCTGGGGCCCATCGAAGAGATGATCGGCCAACCGATTCCCCCGGTCTGGCCCGAAGACGATTGGTTCAAAAGGGATGAATCCGGTCCGGTGTCGGTCGGTCGAAAGGGACCAGGGCCGCAACCGCCAAGGGGGAGGGGACGAAAAATGCAAAGAAAGCCGCCACCACCGGTCCGAGCAGGTCGAGCCACCGGAGAAAAGCCGCGTCCCGTGCCCTCAAAACAGCCGTCTGCACCGGACCGCCCCCCTCGTCCCGCCAGGCAAAAGCAGCGTCCCGATTCCTCAAAGTCGCCATCTGCCCCCGGCACTTTCTTTGGTTTTGGCCCGGCGTCCGAGAAGGGCAAGACGCAAGAAGCTGCCAAGAAGCCGAACACATCCGGAAAAAGAAGGCGGAGGAGACCCCGTTCCGGCAAGCCCCCAGAAAAGAAGGCCGATGCCAAAACGTAGTACCCTCGTATGAAACTACGTTTCAGGGTTCAAGGTTCTGGGTTCAAAGGTTCAGTGCACGGACCTCGTATGAAATACATTTCTATCTCTCACAGAGCTCACAGAGGACACAGAGGTAAAGCCTTAATATTTGAAGTCTTTTCTTTGCGTCTTTGCGGCTTTGCGCGAGAACAAGCTTTTTGGTCGTCTATCCAGTTTCTTTCTCGATCAGACTGGCTGTGGTTTAGCCAGAGGCGGCGCTCATATGAAACTACATTGCTGCTAAGCCGAAACATCTAAAAGAAATCTCTCGCAAAGGCGCCACGGCGCAAAAGCACCAAGACGCAAAGGTAAAGAACTGATATTAAACAATCTTTTCTTTGCGCCTTTGCGAGAATAACCAGCTTTTTTTCACTAAATGATTTCCCATGGGATATGTATTCACCTATCAGGATGCCATTGCCTACGAACGGTTCCTGTGTGATCCGAGCCAGAGGGTGGCCACAGATCTCCAGAACCGGTTGATGATGGATATGCTGGAACCGATTCCGGAGCATCATGTGCTGGGCGTCGGATGTGGCATCGGAACGGGTCTTTCTGTCTTTCCCGAGAAGCGCGTTCAGATAACCGGGCTGGATGCTTCCCCCTATATGATTGATATTGCAAAGAAAAACCTTGGGAATCAAGTCGATCTTCATTGCGGACCTGTGGAAAACCTCCCCTTTGATGACAATTCCTTCCACTATGCCTGTATGATGATGTCTCTTGAATATGCCAACGATCCGCAGAAGGCGATTGCAGAAGCCTGCCGGGTGACCAAAGACAGGCTATTTCTTGGTGTGATGAACCAGCATTCGATCAAGGGAATATCCCTGAAAGCAAAGGGGATGGTTGCCGATACGATCTATACCCATGCCCGGTTTTTCAGCGTCTGGGAACTGATTCGCATCATTCGCACCCTTTCCGGAGATGTCCCGATTTCCTGGCGAACGATAGGCCTTACGTCCAAAGGGTTCGGAAGAATCTCCCGGAGAATCCGGCGGTCCGGAATTGTCAGATGGTATCCTTTTGGCACGTTTATCGGCATTGTGGTTACCCTGAAGCCCCGTTTCAGAACGCGACCGCTTGCGATGGCCTATTCAGCCAAACCGTGAGGGCTGCAAGAAGGAAGAAACCGTGGAAGCCTGCCTGTATGATCCCCTGAAGGATAAGAAGGTCCGGTGCAATCTGTGCAACCACCGATGTGTCATAGGGGATGGGGATCGGGGGATATGCAATGTCCGGGAAAACGATAGGGGGAAACTCAACACCCTGGTATTTGACAGGCTCATTGCCCGGCACATCGATCCGATTGAAAAAAAACCGCTATA
>JAZFSW010000253.1:0-4048 GCA_036446375.1 Desulfobacterales bacterium
CGCCGGTGATGTCCGACGGCATCAGGTCGGCCGTGAACTGGATCCGCCCGAAACGGCACCCCAACACACGACCGAGCGTTCGCACGAAGAGCGTCTTACCGAGCCCCGGCACGCTCTCGATCAGAATATGCCCGCTGGAAAAGAGCATCGGCATCTTTTGGGCGCGCCATCAAAGCACCGTTAAGATTGGCAACGCATCCCAGGTAATCCTTCGTTCTCCTGAGCTCACTGGCTTTGTTAAAATACAACTGGTTGGCCTTCATTAGATCCGTGAGAGCCAGCTTCCTGTCATCCAACAATTGAAGGTAGAGAGCCCCCCTGTTTACGTAGGCTGATGCCCGGTCTTCATCATATTCGATGACCTTTGAATAGGCACCGATGGCCTCCTGGGATTTTCCGGAAAACATCAGAAACCGCGCCCGTTCGTACCAGTCGCTTGCATGCAGGCGATTCACTGCATTATTGTAGGCGTCTTGCTTGCCCGTCCTGGTGCCGGATGATGCGATTCCGGCATTGATCTGCTCGATTTCTCTCAGTGCTTCCTCGCCCGCCGCATGATTGGCGAAAATGTCGGCTGTGAGAGCTGTATTGGCAGTAAGACCGCCAAGATCTCTCAGAACACTTCCCAGATCTGTTTTGGCTGTTGCCTTATACGTGTACGTGCCGTTCTTCCACTTCTCTTTAGCCGGTTTGATATTGACCAGGCAGGGAAACAGCGGCATGGCAAGATCGCGTGAGAAGGGGAAACCCATCGATTTAGACCAGCCCTCAGCGGTTTTTGCCATACCATCCAGGATCATCTGTTTGACCCGCGCTTTTGCGATTACCTGGCTTGAAAACTCAGTGTCCAGTTCACCGGCCTGGTAGGTTGTCTTCTTTATATATGTCTTAACCTCAGCCTGAACGGATGAAATTGAAAAAAACACCAAACCGATGCACGCAAAGATCATGACAAGCCGCCTCATAAGAAATTCCTCTCTTGGGTGGGTAGATTGGATGCCTGGCGGCCCGAATCGCCGCTGCCTCACACCATCAGGCCGGTACCGATACCACATATATCAACTGGGTGAATAATACAATTATTTCTTTTTCAGAGGTGATTGCGGGCCAAACACACCGGTGATGCGTCGTATCCACCGCCTGAGACGATACGTCTTTTCGGGTGTTATCCCCGTAACATGGGTCAATGCTATTTGCTTGACAACGGTGGGTTGTCTCATTAATCTGCTGGATGTTGTGGGGCAATCGATCCGCAGGTTCGGGGGGAATGCATGGTGTCAGGTGTCGGGTGTCAGGTGTCGGGTGTCAGGTGTCGGGATAGGGCTTCAGAGGGCCCAACGCAGCCGAGGGCTGTCCTGACAAATGCAGCCTGATGTTATTTCGTAAAGCGTTGCTCATAGGAGGGATTATGAATGACATACTAAAGCTGAGCCTGGTTGAACTTGTTTCAAGGATTCACAAACGCAAGATATCGCCTGTCGAGCTGATGCATGCGGTCATTGACCGGGTTGAAGAAACCCATGACGATTTGAATGCCGTGGTAACCATGCGGGGTACAGACGAACTTATCGCCGATGCTCGATTGTCTGAAGACCGGGTCGCAAACGGTGATGCCGGTCCCCTGGAAGGGATCCCCCTGGGTGTTAAAGACCTGGAAGATGTCGAGGGACTCATCACCTCCAAGGGCTCAATTCCCTTTCGGGACAATATGGCGGATGCCGATTCCACCCAGGTGGCGCGTTTGAGAAAGGCAGGTGCCATTGTTTTCGGGAAAACCAATACGCCGGAATTCGGATTCACTGCCATTACGACCAATTTTGTCTTTGGCGCCACGCGATCCCCCTGGAATCTGGAACACACCCCGGGGGGCTCCAGTGGTGGATCTGCCGCGGCGATTGCCGGTTGTGTGCTTCCCCTGGTGACGGGCAGCGATGGGGGCGGATCGATCCGGATACCATCGAGTTTCTGCGGCACATTCGGGCTGAAGCCTTCCTTCGGGCGCATACCCAAAGGGCCTTTCAAACAGTGGTCGTATGCTGATACATCGGTTTACGGCCCGATCACCAAAACGGTTGAAGATGCCGCTCTTTTTATGGACCAGGTCGTCGGGCCCTCACCCTATGATCCGAACAGCCTTCCCCATCCGGGCATATCGTATCAGGAGGTGGTGGGCACGCCGCTGTCGGAAACGCTTGATATCGGTTTTTCACCGGATCTGGTATATGGCGTGGTGCAATCGGATGTGGCTGCCGCTGTGGAAGAGGGGGTTAAGGTTTTTGAGAAAATGGGCCACCGGATTCAGCCCATCGACAGCTGTCCACCGTTGATCGATTCCGATTGGAATCTTCTCGGTGCATTCGATTCCGCTGCGGGCCTCTTACCCCATTTGCCGGCGCGAGAAGGTGATTTTCAGCGGGCCTATATCGCCGGGGTAAAGCACAACTGGGACATGTCACCGGAGCGGTGGGCGGAAGCGGCGGTAAACCGAAATGGGGTGAGCAACTGGTGCGCTGAGATTTTCAGTAGATGCCAGCTGCTGATCACACCGACGGTCCCTTACGATCCGCCGCCACCGAAAGGGCCTTTCCCCCAGGAAACAGAGGGGCGGGAACATATGGCCTCGGCCAGTGTTGCCGTGTTTACCATCCCGTTCAATCAATCGTGGCATCCTGCCGCAACGGTGCGGGCGGGGCTGTCCAAGGCCGGCTTGCCCATAGGGCTTCAGATCGTCGGGCCTCGTCACCATGAAGATCTTGTGCTCCAGGCGGCTCGTGCCTTTGAGAAGGAGCGCCCGTGGCATCCGGATTGGCCGACAACCTGGTAGGGGGGCGTTAGGTGTCAGGAAAGCGCACCATGAAGAGCATGAAGGACATGAAGAAGAGAATGGGCTGAGTCCTCCAGCGGATCGTTTGGTGTGCACGTGAAGTCAGGGGGCATTCGACTAAATCCACGAAGGGCGTCTGGAAAATCGTTTTTCCCTTCCACTTCATGCTCTTCATGTTCTTCATGGTGAGTCCAAACAGGACGAGGGAGCACCAATGTTGTAGCTTTCATCGGGTTTCTTGCTCGATCATACCGGCAATGGAGACGAATATGAGTAATTTAGAAGAGCAAATAGCAGAACTTCAAGCACGGGTCGATGCGTTGGAAAAGACAACGCCGGACAACAAGCTGTCCATGATCGCCTTTAGTGGGGATCTGGATAAAGCGCTTGCGGCGTTTGTGATTGCAACGGGTGCAGTGGCCATGGGGATGGAGGTCGTGATGTTTTTCACCTTCTGGGGAACGCCGCTTCTGAGAGATAAGAACAAGAAGGTAACCGGAAAAGACATGATGGGTAAGATGTTCGGCGGCATGCTGCCCAAAGGCACCGGCGATGTGAAACTGTCCAACCTCAATATGGCCGGCATGGGCACGATGATGATGAAATCGCTTATGAAAAAGAAAAGCGTTGCCTCTCTTGAAGAGCTCTTAGCGTTGGCCGAAGAGCTGGGCGTCAGGATCTTTATCTGTGAGATGTCGATGGATCTGATGGGTTTCAAGCGGGAGGAGATGATTGACTACAAAGGGCTGTCCTTCTGTGGTGTGGCCACATTTCTTGAGGAAGCCAGTAATAGTAAGGTTCAGTTGTTTATATGAACCGATCAACCAATACCAAGGCCTGTCATGAGTGATATTATCAAAACAGATACGACGTTGGACCTGAAGGGCCTCGCGTGTCCTTTGCCTGTGGTGAAAGTGGCTGTGGGGATCAAACAGATAGAGATTGGTGGGGTCCTTGAAGCAATAGTGACCGATCCGGGCTCACTGTCCGATATGCCCGCCTGGGCACGGATCAATGGTCATGAAATCCTGAAAACCGAAGAGGATGGCTCGGAGATCCGGTTCTACATCAAGCGTATCGTATGACAGCTATTGTTGCTCGGCCCGCCGATCATGGAAGAATCAGCACGAGGTGTCAGAAAAGCTCACCATGAAGAGCATGAAGGACATGAAGAAGAGAATGGGCTGAGTTCTCCAAAGGGTCACTTTGTGCGCAGGTGAGGAC
>JAZFSW010000254.1:0-2113 GCA_036446375.1 Desulfobacterales bacterium
GGACTTCCCGCGCCGCCCGCGCCCCTGCCCATACGCTCTGCACCCAGGGAAATGCCGCAATCATAGGATCCCAACATAATGCTCATGGCAATACGCAAACCGGTTTCCATACTGGACCCACACTGCCGGTTGGTTAGAAAATTGGTGACTTCTTTGGGTAAGCCCGCCAGGCTGGCTACGTTTCCCAGCCCGGCCACCTCATGCTGGCTGGCCCCATGACCGATGCCGAAGTCATCGATCATCGTCGGTTTTATTTGAGGATTGCGTTCCAGCAGGGCGCGGATCAGAAGCGCTCCGATTTCATCCAGGCGTGTGGCTTCGAGTTTTCCCTTCTTACCCCGGGCAAACGGTGATCTGATCCCATCGACAAGTACTGCATTTCTTGCTTTCATTGTGTTTTCTCCTTTTGTTATTGGTTATCCTTTTATGGTGGTTTACTGTATCTGTCCATCGCCCGAGATATCACGGCTCTTCACTGCCCATCCGCGTGTTTGCCGATGAATGCCACAATTTCGGTGATGACGCAATCATCTGACGCGCCGGTTTCGATGATGCGATCTTTCAAAAGCCTTTCCCTGGCCGCCTCAAAACTGAATCCGGCTCTGTTGGCATGCCCCCCGCCGCCCAACTCTCTGCTGACAGATGCCAGGTCAAAGGTGCCGGCCCTGTTCTGATCGTACAGGCTGACTTTCGCGAGCATCTGATCAAAAACGACAACAATGGGGTGTGACCCTTTGAATTGCTGTAGCAACTGACGAAGCTGTATATGGAATTCATGAAACGGCATTCTGGGATTGTCAAGAGAATCGGTTTCCTGCTTGGCGTCAAGAACCATATCCGGATCAAATGACACGTAGACGATATTGTCAGAAAAACAAAGCTTATCCTTTATCGCGTTAAGCAGATAGCTTTCCCATGGATCCAGAGAAAAGATGGCCTTAATCTCCCGGTGCGTATCGGCCCCCATCTTGTCCACCTGCGTCCGTACGGTTTCGATCGCACGGGTCGGATACGCCTCTGATTGCTCTGAAATATCATTCTTGCGAAGGTCTGCCGTAATGCCGACATAGAGGGGTACGGCGATTTCAGGATCCGGATCTACACCGAGGTGTTCCATAAGCTGAAAAAGAACTTCACTGGTAGAAGAGCAGTTCCCCACCAGGTTCAACACGCCCTCTTGGTCGGCGTCGAGCAAATACCCCACATGATGGTCGATGTTGATTTTATGGGGAAGCTTGAGACCGATGGACCAGGCTTCCTCCGGAATCTGGCCGAAGCCGGCGCAATCAAGAATCGTTAGTGCACCATATTCAGCAATCTTTTCCGGGAAATGCGCTTGCAGTGATTGTGAGAACTCACTGGGGGAATATATTCTCCTGTTTTCCGATGCTTCCAGGATCGTTAGTTGGCTGATACGTGAAAGGAAATCGAATTTTTCCGGCAGAAACGGTACGCAGAGAAGCGCCGAATCGACACCGAATCTGCGAAGGATCAGTCCGAGAGCCACAGCAGACCCGAAAGCATCGCCATCCAGATACCTGTGCATCGTGATAAGCATCTTCTTTTGCTGTTGCTTCAGCTCATCGATGATGCCTCTAAAGGATCCTGCAAAATCGCTGAGTGCCATATTGAAATCGGTGCGAATCGGTGGTTCCAAATCGGGGCCTTTTCTGTGGGATTAATGAATAAAGAGCTTGTCCTTGCTGCAACGACGGGACCCTTTCCCAAAAGCGCTCTCATTCTATAGCTTTCCTGCCAAAAATCAACAAGATGATTTTGCAGTTCTGGAACCAGAGGGGCAACGATTGCATGTTTGGCCAGATGGCGGAACCGATTATGGATTGACGAGTGGGGATTTGATGGGTTAAGGATGATGGCGTCGTAAAAAGTCTCCATCTACGGCGTTATAGCGTTTGGCCGGACGTTCGGCATACGGCATGTATGATACAACCAGAGCGCCTAGCCAACCACTATGCCTTGTATATGAAGATTTCTACTTAGCCATCGGTTACACTTTTTACGAGTTCATCAAGGACCGGATGAAGCATATGCTATATACTTCATTTGCTGAGACCCGGTTTGCGCTCATCGCATGTTCAGGACCACAGATACG
>JAZFSW010000255.1:0-6296 GCA_036446375.1 Desulfobacterales bacterium
AACAGATAGTCAAACTCGACAAAGCAAAGCCCGCCAAGAAAGCGGTAGCGAAGAAAGCTGCCCCGAAGAGAAAAGTAGCAAAGAAAGCCGCCCCGAAGAGGAAAGTGGCAAAGAAGACAGCTGCGAAGAGAAAGGTGACAAGGAAGGCTGCCCCGAAGAGGAAAGTGGCAAAGAAGGCTGCCCCGAAGAGGAAGGTGGCAAAGAAGGCCGCCCCGAAGAGGAAGGTGGCGAAGAAGACAGCTGCGAAGAGGAAAGTGGTAAGGAAGGCTGCCCCGAAGAAAGCACGGGCCAAGAAGGCACCTGCAAGGAAAGCAGGGGGTAAGAAGCCTGTAACAGCGGTTGCGACGATCACTGCCATTATCACGCGGTCAAGAGGTGGTGTTGATGTTGCCACTCTCATGGCTCAGACCGGCTATGACAAGAAGAAGGTTGCCAATCTTGTTTTCAAACTGAAGAACCAGAAAAAGATCAAGAGTGTAAAGAAAGGCGTTTACACGAAAGCCTAGTTCCGGCGTGGGGCCTCATGCGTAAGACGGATTCAGGGGAATGGCGTTGCCATTCCCCTGTTTTGCTTTTTGGGGCTCATATCAAGACCGGCCCGTGCCATCCATATCATCTATCTATGAGTAAGAACGGTGCAGTTTCCTGCAAGCTTCTTCCCAATTGACTCCGTTGCACCGGGTTGTTTGCCCCCCCCGGCACTTCCACAGGTAACGTGTCCCTAACGCTGTTTTCCTGCCACACTTCTTAGCCAGTAAACGTTCACCCCGACAATGGCGGCAATGGCTGCCGCAACACCTATTGTTTCACCGGGGAAGGCGGTATAAAACCCCTGGTTTACCAGGCTGAGGGTATAGACAACACCGACCACACTCATCGTGAGTGCCGGGTTGAAGCGGAGCAGAGCCACATAAACCCACCGTAGCACCAGGCCGACGATCAAGCCGGATACCAACCAATGGGGGACATCTGACACGCCACCCATACCGGATATCATTAAAGCCATCAGGAGAGAAACGATAGACAGCATCCCCTTTCTCTTTGTCCAGGATGAGGTGTTGTGTGAGGCGAAAATGACAAGAGACGTTACGAATGCGCTGGTTGTAATATACAGCCCAAAGGATTGTGCCGCCACGGATACCCACGGCAGGAAGAAGCCGCCCGGAGAAACACGGGGCCACAGGGGGTTCAGGCGTGGTTCAAACGCGTCTATCACTGCAAAGAGTCCCGCCAGACCCGCCCCAACAGCCAGGCCCTCTTTCAGACCGGGACGTGATGGGTTACCGGCGGTGGGCGTTATTTGAAAGTGGGAAAATGCCGTGAGTACCGATGCCAGGAGCGAAAGGAGTAGGGCCGCGACCAGGATCATACCGATTCGGGCACCTAGTTGACTGCCGTATGGCTGGGCCGTGGAAAAACTAGCAATTACGACTGGCATTTGATTTATCGCCGCGATACCGCGCAAACCGAGAAGAAGGACGAACAGGGTTGAAAATACCTTCACCGTGATCTTTTTCCGGCTCCACTGAATGAGCCCGAATGCACCTGCACAGAAAAGCGACAGGGCCCAGGTGAAGGCTGCAATGGTTGACACCACTCTTGGCACGGCCTGCTTTTCCCGTTCATCGCGTTTCCACTTTTCCGGAACAAATACATATCGGCCGTGTCCCGTAAGTTCATCGCCGGCGATGAGAACTACCAGACGACGCTCACCTTCTTCGAGGGTTCTTCCGGAGACATGCCGATATATGAATTTCCAGTCGACCCGGGCGGGTTTCTGGGAAGGTTCAGCTGAAATCAATTTCAGGTCTTCCTTTGAAAGGCTGTAATGGTCTACAATGGCTTTGTAGGCCAGCAGGCCGGCATCCGTTTCGGATAACTGGGCGCCCTTTCTTGCCTCTGGAAGCCTATGAGAGAGGCTCACCGGTTTTCCCGAACCGTCCAGAACGACCCGGTACTCCTCAGCCCGATCAATTGGATCCCCTTCAAACCGGGCGAAACGGACTTCCCAACCGGGAGCAGGCAAATAACTCCCCAGCAAGGAATGATAGGTGGTCTCTCCCAGCTGCTGCCAGACAAAGCTGTCCTGTTGGCCAGGGCCGGGGCGTGTTATCCTCACCAGGCGGTTCCAATCGCTATCCATCTGGATGCCCCGGTGGTTCAGGTAGGTCTCTGCCTTCTTGATTGCATCGTGGCGGGAAATCTTCAGGCCGGGCACAGGGCCCGAAAACGGGCTGAAGAACACGAAAAGCAATATGCCGGCAGCGGCAAAAATAAGAGCTGCTCTACCGGTGCTTGCATTGTAGGCGGATGGATCCGTGGTTTCCTTTGTTTCTGTCTTCGCAACCACCGGTTGCGGTTTGTACGCACGATTCAGAAGCCCTGTTCCCAGCTCGGACCATTTTCCTGCTTTCCATCGGGCCCACAGAACCACCCAGACCGGGGTCAATGACAGCAGTATCACCATGGCCCGATCCAGCCATATCCCCGGTGCCTCGGATATGAAGATGGGCAATGACATCAGTACCACATCGTAGATAAAGTGGGAAATAATTGCCGGAAGCAAACCGAATGATATATACAGACCGGCAAAAAGGAGGGACGGGATGATCAGTTCCACCATTCGCGCATAGGCCGGCTGGGTTGCGTAGTTGGCGTGTCCGGCACCAAAAATCAACGCCTGGAGAATCAGGGCCGCAACCAGCCACACCTTGCGTCGGCCGAATCGATCGCCGATAAGGGCCGCTCCGGCTATGGGAATGGCCCGGAATAGACACTCTTCCCAGAAACCTGCGCCCAAAGCCCTGCTTACCGATGAAAGCCAGGGGAAGGGTGTGGCAATGATATTCGGGTCAAATAATGTAGAGGCCGGCTCCCACCACCCAAAATACTTCAGCGCAACCATATAGAACAGGACCACAAAGGACAGATGGAATGCAACAACCGGGTATCCTCCCACGGTGCGGCCCAGTACCTGCAGGGAATTTGAGGCCCCGGGAGACCAGAGCTTCCAGAACATGATCTGTCCGGGAAATGCCCGTCGGGTCAGACTCTCTGCGGCGATGAACGACACGGTGTAGATGATGGCCATTATCACCGCATTTCCTGCTATCACTAGCAGTTGTCTCAGGAAGAAGTTCTCCGCGGACAAGGCCGTATCATAATACATCCATGTAAGGGGTAGGTAGTTGGCTTCCCCCAGGGCGCCTAGGCCAGCGACAAAGACACCCCAGTAAAGCCCCTGCTTCCATAGTACCCAACGTTTTCTTAGCAGAAAGAACAGGCCAACAAAGACGCCGCCGCAGCCATAAAGAAGAAAGACGGCCATCTGGGCACCGAGAGCGATCGTGCTATTGGCGGAACGCATCCCCTCATATCTGCGGGTAAACGTTTCCGGGACCTGGATATAGTGATTGATTGCCGTAACTCTGTCTCCGCTGACCACCAGTTTTAGTCTGAAATATCCGTCTCCGATCTTTTCTTCCTTGCGCTGGTAAACAAATGTGTGATCAATACGGTTGCTCTGTTTTGCTTCCTCCGATGTTTCGATAGCCGTGTAGGCGTCCAGCTGGATCGGGGTTTCTGCGCCGACAAAAGTTTCGGCGATCCGTCTGGCATCATCAGCAGATAGCGCTGCCCCCTGTGCCGTGTCTGCCACTTTCTCTGTTATCCCGTAAAACTCACCGGAAGGGGTAAATGCCAGTATGGCCTCATTTGGCTCATGCGCCTTGTATTTACGGACACGCCAGGCATAGAAATGATACAGGTTTGATTCCATTAAGGACGACACCGCATCGGCACCGCCGGCTTCCAATTCCACAAAATTCTGTGCCCGGGCGTCGTGGGTGAATGAAGCGACAAGTTCTCCGGTCTCCGGCCCCCAGCCATATTTGTCAAACAGGCGGCTTGCTTCGCCAAGGGCGGCGCTGCGATCCATTTTCAGATCCACGGTGAGGAGAGGAAACGCTTTCGGAAAAAAATGAAGGGCATAAAAACATCCACAGACGGATAGTAAACCGACCACGATCCAAAATACGGGTTTGCGTAGCATAACGACTCCTTTTGGTTTGACCGTCGGGCCCTTCCGGCTGTGTTGAACTATATCGTCCTGATAAAGCGGAGAATCTCCCCAGCGATGCTGTCAGGCACTTCAAACTGTATGGCATGCGCGCTTTCGAATGTCACCAGTCGGTTCCGGCCTTCCCCTGAAAACAAATGACCGATAAACTGCTGCGTCTTATTGTTATCCACAACACGATCGTTTTCTGCCAGAATGGTCAATATCGGAAGGCTTGTCTGGAATATCGCTTGCCAGGAGATCTCCTGGATTTCATCCATGATATATACGGTTTTCATGGTGACCATCGTGGTCTTGAGCGCGTCGTTTTCTATGAAATCCAGCCACGATTCATCAAATGTGAAATCTGTCCCTTCCATCGGGATGGGAACATATGCCTGGCTGCGGTCCGGTCTCAATCTAAGCTCGGATACCATGTTGAATATGTTGCTTTCTGCAATCCGAATGACGGACCTGAAACGTTCATTCCAGAAGAAGCCGGGGGTCAATAGTATGAGACTGGAAAGAAGGTCACCGGATTGGGCCGCAGCGACAGTGGCGTATTGGCTTCCCTGGCACCATCCTGCAAGATGGACATGATCGAACGATCGCTTTAACAGTTCAGCGTGTTTTACGACATCTTCTATGACCAACCGGACCGAACCCAGATCTCCCCGCCCATCGTTCAATCCGCAACCCCTGCGATCCGGCGCAACGATCGCAATGTCTTTGGATATGGATCTCAACGCATTGGCCAAAGGCGCTTGCCATCCCGAATGGCTCATGCCCCCATGCAGGACAAGTAAAACATCCTTTCCCTGAGTGTTTCCCCAATGCCGGTAATGAATATCGTATTGATCCGGCATCTTCGTTTTCACAATTTCAGGTGCACCATCATCGGGAAGGATAGGCCATCGACATGCCATACCGAATCCTGTATTCCAGTTCTCCGGTGATATTGCTTTGAGCCCTTGAACTGTCTTGTAGTAGTAGGGAGAACTCAGATCCAGTTGACCCCCCCGGCCAAATGTTAGAACAGGTTCCACGGGCTCCCGTTCAACCAGGTAATCGCCATACGCCCCTTCTTGAGCGATCAGGTTTTCTCCTGCAGCAGCAGCCGGGATGAGTGCGGCACGGGTTAACAGGGAGGTCTCCCCAACATGGCAGCCGACTATGATGGGCCAGCCCAGTTTCTTTATCTCTTCGATGATCTTCAGCGACCTTAGCAGACCGCCCACCCGTGAAATCTTAATATTTGCGATAAATTGCCCGGGGACATTCTCATATAGATATATATCGCTCAGCCCGCAGACACTTTCATCGAGAATCACGGGCAACCCAGTAGAAGTGCTTAGCCTGCTTATCTCCGGAACGTTTCCGGCGCCGACAGGTTCTTCGATAGCAAATATGGGGCCGGCCAGTGCTTTTATGTGAGCGATTGCTTCTTCAGGCCTGCCCGTCCATAAATTGTTGGCGTCCAGGCGCACACGAATATCGGATATGCCGTGCTGTTCAGACAGATCCCTTAGAATGGCAATTTTGTCCCTGTCCCTTTCAAGATTTCCGTTCAATTTGATTTTGAAATCTGAGAACCCACGGGCGAGATATTGGTCAACGATAGTCGTGTATTTCCATTCTTTGCTGTCCCCCAGAACGGCTGAATAGCTTCCCTGTCTCTTGCAGTTGGCCAGGCCAAGAAATGCTTCCACACTGCAGTTGTTCTCCCGTGAAAAGAGATCCAACAGTGCCATTTCAATTGCGCACCAGGCTGAGGGATACCGGTCTATCTGGCTGTCATTTTCTTGCATCCAGTGTTTTACATCATCGAATGTGCCAAATGAGATGTTTCCGCTGGCGAAGTTTTCCTCTATCCATTGAACACTCGATTTCAGATCGTCCCCCGCCGCATAGGATCTGGGGCATCCTTCACCGTATCCGGTCAACTCACCTCGGTCCGTTCTAACCCAGATGCTTTCACCTTCATTTCGTTCTGATCCCGCATGGCGGAAGGTGGATTTCAGATTAACATTCAGCGACTGAGCTTTGATCTGAATAGCCTGTTTCCCCATATGGTGTTCTCCTATTTTCTATCTTCTGGGAATCCTTGTGTTTTGTGCCTTCAGGCACCGTGAACAGGATAAAAAACACACATACAGGACATATTGTCTCATTGCAAACGCCATGGCATTGTAAGCGACAATTCTTCGAGAAGATCCAATATTTGATGTTTTCTCTGTTG
>JAZFSW010000256.1:0-3498 GCA_036446375.1 Desulfobacterales bacterium
CCAGCTCCGAGACCTGCTTCCAGATCTTTTTGTCATAGAGACTTTCGGGCTCCCGCTGCGGATCGGAATTGCCGCCCACCAGATCCATCAGGGCCGAATCGTCACAGTTCTTTTTGAAAAAACGCCGTGCCTCATCCTTTAACATCGTCTCTTCCACACCAAATCCGAAATCTCTTGGTTGTGCCATTGCTTGGTTCCTCCTTATTATAGCCTCGCATCGTTCTGCGAATTTATGGGTAACTTATTCTACAATAACGCCGATTCCGCTTCTGAGGTTCTGGGTTCAAAGGTTGACATCCACCCAGGACCTCTGAACCCAGAACCTTGAACCTTGAACTCTGAACTCTGAACCTAGAACCCAGAACGCTGAACCTCTAAACCTACTTCGACTTGGGCATGCCGAGGATTCGCTCGCCCAATTGATTGCGTTGTATTTCGCTGGAACCTGACGCAAGTGTCCCACCGCACGAGGCAACATATTGCATGGACCATGCACCAGCCACAGCATTCTTGTCGGTAGCAGAAAGTGTGCTGGAAGCCCCTTCGATGTCCACCGCCAGGGCGGCCCGGTCCTGGGTGATTTCCGAACCCACGAGTTTGGCCTGCAAGGGGATGCGCATGGGATGATCCACAAGACCCTTCACCTGGCTTCTGCGATTGGCCTGTGCAAATCCGGTATCTCGAATGTGCATCTGCACCACACGATCCCTAATGACCGGGTCATCCGCCGCCCTCTTCCCAAACCGCATCGACCTCTTGGCCAACCGGACCAGCGGCGGTTCAGCAGTGGCACTGGCGGCCTCATCGGTGCTCGGAAGGCTACCTGCGAGAGGCTGCACAAGGTTTCCCGCACTGCGCTCAAACTTAAGGGTTGTCATCGCCACCGACCACCCGTTGCCGACCTCGTCCAACCGATATTTATCATCGATCGTCAGATCATTGAAAAACACTTCATTAAAGTGTGCTTCACCGGTAATCTGCACGAGGGGGCGGACATCAACACTCTTGCCCAGGTTTGCTTTGACGGGAGCAACAAAATAGGTAAGCCCCTTGTGCTTATGGGATCGGTCCGTACGGCAAAGCAGAACCATCCAGTCCGCCCATTCAGCCATGGATGTCCAGATCTTCTGCCCGTTGATAACCCACGTATCCCCCTTGGGTTCCGCAAAGGTTTCCTGGTTGGCAACATCCGATCCGGCATTCGGTTCACTAAAGCCCTGGCACCACTGTTCTTCGCCGGATAACATCTTAGGAATGAATCGCTTCTTGAGGTACTCCGATCCGTGATTTAGAATTGTCGCCGCGCCAAACATCAGGGCAGTGACACCGGGGAAATCTGGCGTTCCGACCCGTTGCATTTCCTGGTTGGCAACCCGTTGACAGTCCGTGCGGCCGCCGCCGCCGTATTCCTTGGGGTAATCGCATCCCACAAGCCCCCCCCCATAGGCTGATATCTGCCAGGCCTTCTGGTAATCATGCCACACCTGTGATTTTCGTCCGGGGTGTGTTTCGTCTCTGCGCCGATCCAGTGGGGGAGGGGCGCCGGGACGGTTCTTGGAAAGCCAGTCGCGGCAATATGCGCGAAACTCCGCCTGTTCCGGTGTGTCTGTTTTTACCTTGTCATTCATTGTCACTCTCCTAACCGGGGTAAAATGGATTGATACGACCCTATGTGGTTCCGCTTTCTCACCCGATTCTGTACGTCCCGGGCAAGGGGTAAAATATGGCAAAAGCATGATTGCATGTCAAGGGATATGTCACTCCAAAAAACTGGGATTGGCGTTGTGCAGAGCCGTTCATTCGGCGAGGGTGGCTTGAGTATCCGTATACAGCAACCGCGACCCATCGTACGGAAGATGATCCACGAATATATGTTTGACAAGGAAAGGTGTCATAGATTACGGTAACCTGAATCTCTCATCACCATAAAGTAATCATTCTGCATGGATATTAGCCGGTTAATTGAGTCCGACAAGACAGCGTGAATGTTCTCTGTTCTTGGTTTGGCGAGCGTTTGCACGGCCGATGTTCTCAGTCACATTTCGCAAACCTCAATAGCTTCTTAGGAGGAGCAAATGAATTCTCTTTCAAAACAGATCAGTGTTTTAGCGTGTGTCGCGGTCCTTGTTACCTTGTCAGCGCCCGCCGCCCTGGCGGGAAAGCCTGTGGTCGGGTTGGTGATGAAATCTCTGGCTAATGAGTTCTTCAAGGTTATGGAAGAAGGTGCCCAGAAGTTTGCCAGGGAAGATGGCTCTTTCAAATTGGTAGCCGTTGGTATGAATTCGGAGACGGACATCGATACCCAGGTCGCGGCCATGGAAAACTTCATCAGCCAAAAGGTTGATATCATCGCGGTTGCGCCGGCCGATTCTGTTGGAATGGTCGCATCGGTTAAGAAAGCGGTGGAAGCCGGCATCGTTGTGGTCAACTTTGACGTCACCCTAAACAAGAGGGCGTTGACCGAGGCGGGTCTCGGCGCTGATTTTCTATTTGTGGGACCGGACAACGCAGATGGAGCAGAAATGGTTGGTGATCATCTGGGCCAGACACTGGGCAAGAAGGCCAGAGTGATCATCGTTGAGGGAAATCCGGGCGCGGACAACGCCCAGCAGCGTAAAGCCGGATTCATGAGGTCGGTTAAGAGGTATGATTTGAAACTGTTGACATCCAGGACCGCCCATTGGGAAGTGGAAGAGGCCAACACGCTCATGTCTAACCTGATCGTGATGCATCCGGATGTTCAAGGTGTCATGTGTGCCAACGACTCTATGGCGATCGGCGTAGAGAAGGCGCTGACCGCAGCGGGCCGAAAAGATGTGCTGATTGTGGGATTCGACAATGTTCCGGCGGTCCAGGAACTGGTAAAACAGGGCAGGATACTCAGCACGATTGATCAATTTGGTCCGGAAATGGCAGCAACCGCAATAAAGATAGGGCTCAGAATCCTTAAGGGAGAAAAACTCAAGGGTTGGGTCAAAACGCCGGTCGAGATCGTAAAGAAAAGCAGCCTCTAGTTCTCCCTCGTATGAAACTACATTGCCACTAGACAATGGCATCCAAAAGATATCTCTCGCAAAGGCGCCAAGACGCAAAGGTAACAGACTAATATTAAACAATCTTTTCTTCGCGCCTTTGCGCCTTTGCGAGAGGATCCAAGCATTCAAGAGAAATGCGCTTCATGTTCAGTTTCTCTTAAGATCAGACTGGCCCTCCCGCTTTCAGCGGGAATCTTGTATTTGGCCAGAGGCGCCGCTTATATGAGACAACGGACCCAATGGCAGAAGAACAACCCATCATTCAGCTAAGAGGGATTTCGAAAACTTTTCCCGGCGTTAAGGCCCTCAGTGATATTGACCTGGATATCAGGCAAGGGGAAGTCCATGTTCTGGTAGGGGAAAATGGGGCCGGCAAATCTAGCTTGGTAAATGTCCTATCGGGAATATACGTGCCAGACAGTGGTACCATGACGTTTGATGGGGAGCCCTATCAGCCTCAGAT
>JAZFSW010000257.1:0-8821 GCA_036446375.1 Desulfobacterales bacterium
AGCCACGAGATCCGCACCCCAATGAACGGAGTCATCGGTATGATCGGAATCTTGCTGGATACCGATTTGAACGATGATCAGCGCCGCTATGCCGAAACCGTAAGGGCCAGCGGCGAGTCACTTCTCGGGATTATCAACGACATCCTGGATTTTTCCAAAATTGAAGCAGGCAAGCTGAAGATGGAGGCTTTGGATTTCGACTTGCGCGCTCTTCTGGATGATTTTTCCGAGATGATGGCACTTAAGGCTCACGAAAAGGGTCTGGAATTTCTTTGCGCTGCCTCACCGGAAGTACCGGCCTTTCTCCGGGGTGATCCGGGACGCCTTCGCCAAGTGCTCATCAACCTTGCGGGCAACGCGGTCAAGTTCACCCACAAAGGTGAGGTTGCGGTCCACGCCGACCTGGAATCAGAGACAGACAGCGATGCAACCGTGCGTTTCTCGATTCGAGATACCGGCATCGGTATCCCCGCGGACAAGCAGACCGAGCTATTCAACCAGTTTACCCAGGTGGATGCCTCCACCACGCGCAAATACGGCGGCACAGGCCTGGGCCTGGCCATCTCGAAACAATTGACCGAGGCAATGGGTGGCCAGATCGGGGTGAGTGCCAAGCAGGGCCGGGGGGCTACGTTCTGGTTTACAGCCCGATTCCTTAAACAGGCAGAACAGAAGCGCGACCGGATCCCGCCGGCCGATATACGCGGCGTGCGCATCCTCGTGGTAGATGATAACAGAATCAACCGGGAGATTCTCCGGGTTCGGTTGACAGACTGGGGTATGCGGCCGGATGAAGCCATCGATGGCGAAACCGGTTTGCGCTGCCTGCAGGACGCCGTTCGGGAGGATGATCCCTATCGTGTGGCCATTCTCGATATGCAGATGCCCCTGATGGACGGCAGAGCGCTGGGCAAGCGCATCAAGGCTGACCCCACGATTCAAAGCACGCTGCTAATCATGATGACATCCCTGGGTCATCGGGGAGACGCTCGGGAACTTGAGGAGATTGGCTTCGCGGCGTATCTCAACAAGCCGGTACGCGATTCGGATCTCTTCGACAGCCTGGCCACCGTCCTGACAGGTAAAACGCGCGAATCCGGCCAACCCATGCTCACACGCCACGGGATCCGTGAGCTTCGACGCAGCAATGTGCGGATCCTGCTGGCTGAAGACAATATCACCAATCAGCAGGTAGCTCTGGGTATTCTCAAGAATCTGGGGCTGTCTGCCGACGTGGTGACAAACGGCATAGAGGTAGTTGAAGCGCTCGAGGGGATCCCTTACGACCTTGTGCTCATGGATCTGGAGATGCCCGAGATGGACGGCCTGGAAGCTACCCGTCTTATTCGAGAACGGGAGGCCTCCAATTGCGGATTGCGGATTTCGGACCTCTCTTCCTCCAATCCGCAATCCACAATCCGCAGTCCGCAATTGAGCATTCCCATTGTTGCCATGACCGCTCACGCGATGCAGGGCGTTCGCGAGAGATGTCTGGAAGCAGGCATGAACGACTACCTCTCCAAGCCGGTGGACCCGCAGATGCTGGCCGAGACCCTCGATAAATGGCTGCCGAAGGACGGAGGACGGAGGGCAGAAGTCAGAAGTCAGAGGACTGAGGTCAGAGGTCAGAGGACGGAGGACGAAAGACTGAGGACTGAGAACAGAAGCAAGGAACCGGGAAAAGATGAACATCGAACATCGAACATCGAACCTCGAATGTTGAATGATGGGAGACATGAGGGGAAAGGGGCGGCGCGCAAGGAGGATATTTCTGCAAAGGATGAGGTCAAGAATCCGACCATTTTCGACAGGGCGGCCATGGTGTCCCGCCTGATGGGCGACGAGGATCTGGCACGCACGGTTATGGCCGGCTTTCTTGCAGACATACCTGAACAGATCGATGCGCTCAACACATGGATCGGTCAAGGGGAAGCTGAGCACGCCCGATCCCAGGCCCACACGATTAAGGGGGCTGCTGCAAACATCGGCGGCGATGCGCTAAGAAAGGTCGCATACGAGATAGAAATGGCGGGAAAGGCAGAAGACACCAAAGCCCTTTCCCAACTGGCACCGGAACTGGAAAGACAATTTTCCCGTTTGAAAGCAGCGATGGAAGACGATGCTTAATTTTCGAAAAGGAAAAGAGAAGACGCCTACGGGCGTCTTTCAGAGATACGCTGTGCAGGGAGATAATCCATGAAGATTCTGATTGCCGAAGATGATTTAACATCCCGCATGATGCTGACGACCGTATTGAAGAAGTTGGGACACGATGTGGTGGAAACCGCCAGTGGATCGGAAGCATGGGATGTGGTGCAGAAACCGGATGCACCCCGGCTGGCCATTCTCGACTGGATGATGCCGGAGATGGACGGTATTGAGGTGTGTCGCAGGATCCGTGCCATGAATACCGACACGCCTACCTACGTCATCATGCTAACATCCAGAACAGAAAAAGAAGATCTCGTTGCGGGATTGGAGGCCGGGGCGGACGACTACCTGGCCAAGCCCTTTGATCCTGCAGAATTGAGCGCACGGGTCGAAGTCGGTCACCGCATGGTAGAGATGCAGGGCCAGCTGGCTGGAAAAATCGGTGAGCTGGAATCATTGCATCATGAACTCCAGCGCCAATATGATATTGCCGGCGAGGTGTTTTCCAAGATCATGGAAAGCAATGAGCGGCGATGCGGGAATGTAAACTATCTGTTATCAGCCATGGAAACGGCCAGCGGAGACATGGCGCTTTCCGTGCCCAAACCAACCGGAGGCATGTATGCTTTTCTCGGTGACTTTACCGGCCACGGCCTGTCGGCCGCCATCGGCGCAGTGCCGGTTGCCAATATCTTTTTTGAAATGACCGACAGGAATTATTCCATCTGTGACATTGCCGCAGCCATCAATGCGAAGCTGAAGGAAACACTTCCCATCGGGATGTATCTGGCCGCCTGTTTTCTTGAGCTGGAGTTTTCCTCCGGCACCCTCACGGTATGGAACGGCGGCATTCCCGATGTGCTGGTGGTCGGCCGGAAAGGCGGCATAAAGAATCGTATTCCCTCCAGCCACGTGCCTCTGGGCGTGATAGGAAATGACCAGCTGGACCTGAGTGTGGCGCTGTCTGAGATCGAACAGGACGATCGCATCTATGTGTATTCCGACGGCGTTATTGAGACCTCGAATTCAGATGGGGAGATGTTCGATCAGCAGCGTCTGGAAGAACACTTCCTGAAAGGTCCTCTCCCTGAATCTGCCCTGGAGACCATTAACGACAGCCTGGAAACATTTCGAGCCGGTACCTCCCAGGACGATGACACGACGATGATGGAGATCATCTGTAACGCGGAGACGGCCGGAAATCTCGGGGATGGGGATGCAACGAAAAACCGAAAGGGGGCCAGGGGCTGGAATCTTTCCATGCAGCTTGAAGCAGATGCCCTGCGCAATACGGATGTGGTTTCATTTCTCGTCAAGATCATCGAAGAGGACCGGGAGCTATGCGCTCACAAGGAAGATGTCTTCTTAATCGTTACGGAACTGGTTCTAAATGCCATGGACTACGGCATTTTCAGGCTGGACCCCGCCCTGAAGAAAAGCCTCGACGGATACGAGGACTATATGGAGGCACGTCTGAAAGGGTTCGAGTCGATTGGCGAAGGGTGGTTGCGGGTAGAACTTGAGTATGCCCCCCTTACCGAAGGGGGAAAACTAGTGGTGCGGGTAGAAGACAGCGGCCCCGGCTTCAATTATCAGAAAACCTTTCTGGCACTTTCTGACAACCTTACGTTCAGCGGGAGGGGTATCCCGCTCGTGCGCTCATTGTGTCCTGAATTTACCTACCACGGCAGAGGAAACCGGGTGGAAGCGGTCTACGAGTGGACAGCAGAACCCTCCTGACCCTCGCTGTGCCGTTTTCATCTGCCATTCTGTCATTGGGTGTTCGGATTTTTGAGGATTAATCATGGTAACAATACTGGCCATCGACGACAAACCGGATAATCTGATTGCGATATCCGCATTGCTGAAAACCTGCATTCCGGACTGCACGGTCGTAACTGCAGATTCAGGAGCAGAAGGCATAGAGAAAGCAAATGCCGAACTGCCCGATACGATACTCCTTGACATTAAAATGCCCGAGATGGACGGATTTGAAGTCTGCGGCGAGCTGAAATCCAGTGAAAAGACACAACATATCCCGATCATCATGATAACGGCTGTAAAAACAGACACCCAGAGCCGGATTAAGGGGTTGGCACTGGGAGCCGATGCGTTCCTGTCCAAACCCGTCGATGAGACCGAACTGGCCGCCCAAGTTAAAGTAATGCTGCGGATCAAACAGGCGGAAGATCACCTGCGAAGGGAAAAGGATCTGCTGGTAGGTTCTCTGGTGGAAAAGACACAGGTGCTGATCGACAGTGAAGAGCGATACCGTGCCCTGTTCGAGTATAGCCCGGTGGATACCATCGTTGTGGATAATGGTGCCCGGGTCGTGATGTTCAACATGGCCAAAGAGAAATCAGAAGCCAGAACCCCTGAAATAGGGGATGTGATGTACAAAGATTATGCCGGCAACCATCAGATCAATATGCATGGTGAGTTGATGGAATGCATTGAATCCGGTACCCAGAAACAATTCCCTGATCTGAGATATAAGGAGCGTTTTCTCCACGTAAGAATATCACCCTTTTCAGGGGGGGCCATTATTACCTGCATTGATAATACGGAGAGAAATGCACTGCAGGCACAACTCCAGCAGGTCCACAAAATGGAGGCCGTGGGGACACTGGCTGGTGGTATCGCACATGATTTTAACAATATGCTGGGGATCATTCTTGGCAATACGGAAATGGCAATGGATGATCTGCCCAGATCGTATGGGGCACATGAATTTCTGGAAGAGGCACGCAAAGCGTGCATGCGCGCCAAAGATACGGTAAGCCAGATTCTCATGTTCAGCCCTCAGTCCGATCGGGTACTGAAGCCGGTGGATATCGGACCGCTTGTCCAAGAAACGGCCAGGATGCTTCGATCCTCCATACCCACAACCATCGACATTCGCATCGACACCGGCGACGACAAGGCGGTGATCAATGCAGATCTTACCCAGATCAATCAAGTGCTGATAAACCTGTGCACCAATGCTTCCCATACCATGAAAGAGGACGGCGGCACCCTGACGATCAGCCTTGAAAAGATCCGGATGGCCGGCAAGAAGGCAGGGAGCGCTTCCGGTTCGGGCCAGGACACCTATGTGGGGTTAACGGTAGGTGATACAGGACAAGGTATTGCAGCAGATATCAAGGATCGTATTTTTGACCCCTATTTTACCACCAAGGGAGTGGGGGAAGGCAGCGGCATGGGGCTTGCCGTTGTCCACGGGATTGTTGAAAGCCATGGTGGCACCATCACGGTAGACAGCATTGTCGGCAAAGGAACCCGGTTTCAAGTGCTGTTTCCCGAAATCGCGTTTACTGAAGCGACGGCGGAACCTGAGGAGACCGAAAATATCCCTACAGGATCCGAGAGATTGCTCTTTGTGGACGATGAACCGGCAATGGCCAGAATCTATCAGGCCATGCTGGAACGCTTGGGATATACGGTGGAGATCAAGACCGGCAGCGTTGAAGCCCTTGAAGCCTTTAGAGCGCATCCGGACAACTATGATCTGGTTATCACGGATCAGACCATGCCCCATTTGACCGGTCAGGTGATGGCAAAAGAAATCATGATGATCCGACCCGATATTCCCGTTATCCTTTGTACCGGCTACTCTGACCTTACCGATGAGAAAAAGGCAAAGGCGGATGGGATCCAGGCTTTTGTGATGAAACCGATTTCCATGAGCAAGATCGCCGGCACCATCCGGGATGTCCTTGATAACAGAAAGAGGACGCAGGTAACGGGCCGGATCCTGGTGATAGACGATGAACCGAAAATGCGTAAAATGCTCCGGCAGATGCTTGAAAAGAAAGGCCACGACGTAATTGAGGCAGCCGATGGCAACGAAGGGGTAAGAAGCTATCGTGAAAATCTGCCGGATATCGTCATCACTGACCTGATCATGCCCGATAAAGAGGGTGTGGAAACGATCATTGAACTCAGAGACGCGTTCCCTGATGTGAAAATCATCGCCATCTCCGGTGGCGGCAAGAACACACCGGAATCCTATCTCCAATCGGCCAGAGAACTCGGCGCCATGCGCACGTTCGCCAAGCCAATCAACATGACCGAATTGACAGATGCTGTTGATGAACTCCTCGCATAACACCCCCGCATCTCGAGGGGCTGTGGTTCCCGCTCACAACCTGCTGTATCGACTTTGTATCGACTTTGTCCTTGACACATAATCCGGCTTCTGCCACATTCCTGCCCATAAAAAGCAATTCCTTATCCCTGATCCCGCCATTGTCATTCTGTGGGACCGCCACCGACAAACCACTGACACCGAAGATAAAAGCGAGGCATGGAAAAATGGAGAAGAAATTTACGACGAGAATTACCGAGATGTTTGGCATCGAGCATCCTGTCATTTGCGGCGGGATGCAGTCCATCACGACAGCTGCTTTTGTTTCGGAGATATGCAATGCAGGGGGGATCGGTTTCATAACCGCCGAGACGTTCGGAACCCCCGAAGGTCTCCGGGAGGAACTGAAAAAGATGCGTGATCTCACGGACAAACCCTTCGGTGTCAACATATCTCTGATCCCTGAATTCGAGGTGGGAGAAAGAACGCTACGGTTTGTAGATGTGATCTGCGAGGAAGGGGTAAAGGTTGTAGAAACGGCGGGTAGGAGCCCGGAGTTCCTCCTTGCAAAGACAAAAGAAGCCGGCATTAAGGTCATGCACAAGTGTACGACCGTCAGACACGCGGAAACGGCACAACGGATAGGTGTGGATGCAGTAGCACTGCTGGGATTCGGATCAGGAGGCCATATCGGCCTCGAAAACGTGGCTTCATTCGTCGCCATCCCCCTCGCAGCATCCCGCCTCGATATTCCCGTGGTTGCCGCAGGCGGCATCTGCAACGGCCGGGGATTCCTGGGGGCACTGGCCATGGGTGCCGAAGCCGTGCTGATGGGAACGGCGTTTTACGCCTCAAAGGAGTGTCCTGTTCACCCGGCTATCAAGGATCGGCTTGTTGAAACCAACATCAACGAGACCGGTCTGATTATGGGTTCCATAAAAAACCCGATGCGGGTAGCGCTGAACACAATGGCAAAGGAAGTCATCGCAATGGAGGCGGAGGGTGCCACGCTGGAAGCGATCCTGGATAAAGTATCGGGGAAGAAACAGAGACTGTCCTCTGAGGCCGGTGATACCGAGTCAACTCAGATCGTATGCGGTCAGGCCGTGGGCCTCATTGATGAAGTGAAGTCGGTAAAGCAGATCATTGATGACATCATCTCGGAAGCGGACGCACTCCTGAGCCGCCTGAACGGGCTGGCCGTGTGAAGATCACGCCACATGCCTCAGCCGATCGGACGAATATGTCAATTGGCTTCCGGTGAGCTGAGAATGCTGAGCCGGGCAATGAATCTTAACGATTTGCGGGTGCCGCCAGCCAACAGGCTGGAAAAAATGAAAGGAGACAGAGCTGACCAGTACTCGATCCGTATTAATGATCAATGGAGGATCTGTTTTAAGTGGACGAACAGTGAAGCGTCTGAGGTTGAAATTGCCGATTACCACAGGGGGTAAATAATCATGGAGATCAGGAAACTATCTCCCCTGCATCCGGGAGAGATTCTACAGAAGGAGTTTCTCGAGCCCATAGGCTTGAGCCAAAACAAACTTGCCACAGCCCTTCGCGTTCCTGCACGTCGGATAAACGAGATTGTCTTGGGCAAACGCCGTGTAACTGCAGACACTGCTTTGAGGCTTTCACGCTACTTCAGCATGTCCCCTCAGTTCTGGCTGGGTCTGCAAATGGACTATGAACTTGATGTTGCGGAAGACTCACTCGACGGGAGAATTGAAAGAGAAGTTGCGCCAATGTCTGCCACAGGATAGGAGCAGATTATAGCACAGAACCCACCAATACGCGAAAAAGGCTTAGCATGTCATTGCCAAACCTTCTTCTAACCTACCGTTATCACACCTCGTTTTTCTGGCACGCCCGGCAGGATTCGAATTCCGCCTGCGGCGGAACTTCGCTCCGCTTCCCGCTTCCAGCGGGACTTCTTGGATCGATATCAGGAGGAAGATGGTGTCAGATATACCGGAACGAAGCGGGATTAGGCGGGATTTAGTGGGATGTGCTGGGATATTGGTGGAATTTGGGGATGGGAATCGATGTGTGTCGCGGAATAGGTTTCGTTGACCATTTTCTAACCATTTACCAATAATGGCAGTGCTGCCAAATCCTGTAAATACCGGGCTCCCCAACGATTTCATCGTTGTTGCCTACGATTTCATCGTTGTTTCCGGAAGGTTTCACTATTCCCCAGGCCATCAAAAAGTGTGGATGCCAGATGGATTATGCCACCCACAGTAAGCATTATCCGGCTATTTAGCGGAAATGCCCGCATTGGCAATTCCGCTAAATGCCGCGCCCTCCAGCAATTCTATCGTTGTTTACGAAAGCTGTCACAGTTCCCCAAATGACTGAAAAGCTTGCCCGCCCAGTAGCTCCGGTAGATCGTTCTTGGGGGGTGGACATCTGCACGAGCAAAGGTGGGACAGGAGTGGGACAAATCCCCTCTTAGAACAAAAAAGGGGTTAGCTGTAACAGCCTGACCCCTTGCTTTTCGTTGGTACGCTCGGCAGGATTCTACTTCCGCCTTCGGCGGAACTTCGCTTTGCTTCCCGCTTCCAGCGGGACTACTTG
>JAZFSW010000258.1:0-8655 GCA_036446375.1 Desulfobacterales bacterium
CCTTTGTGTAGCACCATCGGCTGGGGTATTGAGCGCTGCGTTACAGATTCTTGTTTCTTACGAACATATCATTCTTCTGCTATCAATATCCGGTGCCTGAATCAGCGGCCTGTTCAGGCACGACAGGGAGATTGAACTGCCAGAGACGTAATCAGGAAAGGAGGATATTATGTGGGATTATACGGACAAAGTGAAAGACCATTTTCTCAACCCTCGTAATGTGGGCGTTATTGAAGATGCGGATGGTGTAGGAGAGGTGGGATCTCTGGCCTGCGGCGATGCGTTGACGCTCTATTTTAAATTGGACGCCGACAAACGGATCGCGGATGCAAAATTTCAGACCTTTGGCTGCGCCAGTGCCATTGCCTCCTCTTCGGCCCTTACCGAGATGATCAAGGGTCTTTCCCTGCCCGACGCCAGCAAGCTCTCTAATGATGATATTGCCAATTATCTTGGTGGGTTACCGAAAGAAAAGATGCATTGCTCTGTGTTGGGAAGGGATGCCCTCGAAAAGGCGATCGCAGACTTCAATGGAGAAGCAGAGGCGGAAGTCGACGGCGAAATTGTATGCGAGTGCTTCGGTGTTACCGATCGGGTAATTGAGCGGGCGGTTAAGGAAAACCATCTCAAGACAATTGAAGATGTGACCGATTACGTCAAAGCCGGCGGCGGATGCGGTAACTGCCATGACAAGATCCAGGAGATTATCGATAGTACCCTTGGCAAAGCGGCCGTCGTAACCATACAGCCGGAAAGACTTACCAACCTTCAGAAAATAAAACTCATTGAAGAGACACTGGAACGGGAAATCAAGCCGGCACTGATGGCCGATGGTGGCGATATCACGCTGGTCGATGTAGATCGCAACAAGGTCTATGTCCAACTGCGCGGCACCTGCGCGACCTGCACCAAGTCAGAGATTACACTGAAGCTTTATGTAGAAACGAAACTGCGGGAACTGGTGGCAGACGACCTGGTTGTGGAGGAGGTATAGTGGAGACCGTATATGTAGACAACAATGCAACCACCCGGGTTGCACCGGAAGTGTTTGAGGCGATGCGGCCCTTCTTTACCGAACTGTATGGCAACCCATCCAGTATGCATACCTTTGGGGGAAAGGCGAGCAACCAGATAAAGGAAGCTCGGGAGAGCCTTGCAGGCCTGATCGGTGCCACACCGGAAGAGATTGTCTTTACCAGCTGCGGCACGGAAAGCGACAGCACGGCGATCCGAGCGGCCATAGAATCCTATCCGGAAAAGAAACATATCATAACCACCCGGGTAGAGCATCCGGCAGTCAAGAACCTTTGTGAATACCTCTCTCAAAAAGGCTATCGCATTACATTTGTGCCGGTTGACGCCGAAGGAAAACTCGATACCGATTATCTGTTCGAGCACCTGACCGAGGATACCGCCATTGTCAGTATTATGTGGGCAAACAATGAATCCGGGGTGATCTTTCCGGTGGAAGCCATATCAAAGGCGGTAAAAGAAAAAGGGGTTGTTTTTCATACCGATGCCGTTCAGGCCGTGGGAAAGATTCCCGTCGACATGAAGGCAACCGGGGTGGACATGCTCTCTTTATCCGCTCACAAGTTCCATGGCCCCAAGGGCATCGGCGCCCTCTATGTGAAGAAAAGAACGAAATTTTCACCCTTTCTCATCGGTGGACATCAGGAAGGCGGCAGAAGGGGCGGCACAGAAAATGTTGCCTCTATCGTCGGATTGGGCAAAGCTGCTTCGTTGGCTACAGCACACATTGAGGATGTCAGTACACGGGTAAAGCCCTTACGGGATAAGCTGGAAACTGAGTTGCTCGCAAGGATTTCAAATGCGAGAATCAACGGGGATAGAGACAATCGGCTTCCCAACACAACCAGCATCGGGTTTGAATTTGTAGAAGGAGAGGCGATTCTGCTGATGATGAATGAATATGGGATATGCGCATCCTCGGGATCGGCATGTACATCCGGCTCATTGGAACCGTCCCATGTCCTCCGCGCCATGGGTGTGCCGTTTACTTCGGCTCATGGATCGATACGCTTCAGTCTGAGCATCTACAATACCGAAGCGGAAATCGATCTAATCATCGAGAAACTGCCCCCGATTATCGAACACCTGCGAAAACTGTCTCCCTTCTGGCAGAAGTATACGTCGAAACAGTAGGGGAAGGCATAGGGCACAGGAAAGAGAACGCCACGAAGGCACCAAGACACGAAGAGGGGCTTTTTGTCATACAACTTTGTGTCTTGGTGCCTTTGTGGCATGATTCTTCTTCTGAGATGACACCCGTTCGGAGACGGTCTAGGTAAACACCTCGGCGCAGAGATCACCGAGATGACCCAGATTTTCACAGACATGGATGCCGCACGCTTTCATCGCATCGATCTTGCTCTGGGCCGTTCCGCTCCCGCCACTGATAATCGCACCGGCATGCCCCATCCGCCGACCGGGAGGGGCGGTCAGGCCGGCAACAAAACCCACCACCGGCTTGGAGACATTCTCGGCAATAAACAGGGCCGTTTCTTCCTTGGCCGTTCCCCCTATTTCACCCACCATTACGATTCCCGTGGTGTCCGGGTCTTTCTCAAAAGCATCCAGGCAATCGATAAAATTGGTGCCGTTCACCGGATCGCCACCGATACCAATGCAGGTGGTCTGACCGATGCCTTGCTGGGTCAGCTGATGAACCACTTCGTAGGTGAGGGTTCCGGAACGGGAAACCACCCCGATGGGTCCTCCCGGTTGGTGAATCGGGGCGGGCATAATGCCCACCTTGCATTCACCCGGTGTGATAATCCCCGGACAGTTGGGACCGAGAAGGCGCGACGGTTTGTCTTCCAGATAATTCTTGACCCGCATCATGTCCAGAACAGGAATGCCTTCAGTAATGGCAACGATTAGCGCCACACCGGCATCGATTGCTTCCATGATAGCGTCGGCGGCAAATGCCGGGGGAACAAAAATCATACTGCAGTTGGCGCCGGCTTCATCAACGGCAGTCTTTACCGTATTGTAAACAGGCACAGCGTCCATCTTCTGACCGGCTTTACCGGGCGTAACCCCTGCCACCACCTGTGTCCCATATTCAATGCACTGTCTGGCATGAAATTGCCCTTCATTGCCGGTTATTCCCTGCACCACAACACGCGTGTCCTTGTTGACAAAAATACTCACGTTATTCTCCTCACTTTTCCGAACAGAACCAACGAAAATGATTGAAACGACGAAAAGACCTTTAGACAGGATTTACAGGATGAAAAAGGTTCTCCTGCTATACATGTCCGAGCTGTCTGATTCGTCTCTTTCCGTAACGAGTAGCGCCTGCTGGTGTTAAGACAGAAAATATCTGACTGTTTGAGCATATTAGCGGGCCTTAAGAAGAACAGCGAATAAGGACCTGGCTATTCCCAGCAGATACGCAAACAGCATTGATCTATAGTCAAAAACCTGGACCTGTTTTTCTTTAGGCCCGTTTTTATGCGAGTTTCAGAGATTTTGTGTCTTAATATCAGCGGGCGGTAGTATTAGCGCTAGCCGGCTGCAATCTCTGCTACTTTTTGTGCGGCATCCTTCAAATCAACGGCTGTAACCAGATTCAATCCGGATTCGGCAAGGATTCGTCGACCTTCCTCAACATTGGTACCTTCCATTCGAATCACAACCGGCACATTGATTCCCATCTTTTTAGCGGCCTGTACCACACCCTCGGCCAGCACGTCACAACGGAGGATACCGCCGAAAATATTGATAAGAATACCCCTGACGTTTTCATCTCTCAAAATGATGGAGAAGCCGTTTTCAACCATTTCGGCCGAGGCTCCGCCGCCAACATCCAGGAAATTCACGGGCTCTGCTCCGGCAAGTTTGATGATGTCCATGGTGGCCATGGCCAAACCGGCGCCATTGACCATATTGCCGATATTGCCACTTCCGCCAAGGTTGATATAGTTCAGGTTGTACCCGGATGCCTCTACCTCGATAGGATCTTCTTCATCCAGATCTCGGTATTCCAGGAGATCCTTATGACGAAACAGGGCATTGCTGTCAAAGTCGACTTTCGCATCGAGGGCAATGACCGTGTCTTCCGCTGTAATGACCAGCGGATTGATTTCCAGTAAACCGCAATCGTAATCAACAAACAGCCGGTAAAGGTTTCTCAGCATGGCGGTAAACGGTTTCATCACCGCCGGCGTCAGATTCAGACCAAAAGCGGCTTCACGACAGTGAAAGGCCTGTATTCCCAATAGCGGATTGATATACACCTTGATGATCTTCTCCGGTGTCTCTTCTGCCACCGTTTCGATATCCATTCCCCCGGCTTCGCTGGCCATGATGACAATCTTTGCCGTGGCCCTGTCGGGGACGATGCTCAGATAGAGTTCCTTCGCGATATTCAGGCCCTGTTCCACCAGCACCTTTTTTACCTGCCGGCCTTCCGGCCCCGTCTGATGGGTGACCAGTGTCATGCCAATAATCTCACCGGCCAATTGCCGTGCCTCATCGCGGGATTGGGCAAGCTTTACACCGCCCCCTTTTCCCCTGCCTCCGGCATGGATCTGTGCTTTCACCACAACCGGATAGCCGCCCAATCCTTCAGCCACGCCAGCGGCATCTTTCGGATTGAAGGCAACGCCGCCATCGGGTATGGGAATGTCGTAGGTTTTGAAAAGCTCTTTTGCTTGATACTCATGAATCTTCAAAGGATCTGTCTCCTTTCCTGTTGCACCACATATTCACTGTACACATCTGCTTTCGCTAGAACCGGAAAAACCGGCCACGAAGGCACAAAGACACGAAGAGGGATACCTGACTCTTTCTTCTTTGTGCCTTCGTGCCTTAGTGGCAGATATAGCTGTCCGCCAACGGTTAGCCGATGACACAGAGCACATCGCCCTTGGCCACAGAATCACCCTCTTTGAAGCCAATCGACTTAATCACACCACTTGCCGGTGAAGGCAGCGCGTTTTCCATCTTCATCGCCTCGAGGACAAGAATGGTGTCGCCTTCGTTGACCGTATCGCCGACATTCTTTTCATAGGCAACGATCGTGCCCGGCATCGGCGCGCTAAGGGCCACACCGTCCACAGCCACGGAAGTCGAAGGCGTGGCCGGTGGTGGTGTCGCGGGTGCAGGCTTTGGAGCGGCGGGGGACGAATCAGCTTTCTTGACCGGCGTCGGTTTTGCGACAGCCGGTGACTGCATGGGCCGGGGAGCGGAACGGGGTCTGACATAGCTTATCTCCGGCGGCCCACCGATTTCGTCGACACCCACTTCAAAATAGTCGCTGCCGACAAACACATTAAAGGTTCTGAGGTGTTCGCTCTTTTCCGGTACGGTCTTACCGGTCCCCTCAATCGATTCGCCTGCCTTTATCCTGGCAATCATCTCCCTTTCAGCCCTGGCATCGTCCATTGTCTTGGGAGTGGAGGCTGCGGGGGGGTCTGTCTTACCATATTTCCATTCCAGAAACTGCTTTCCGCTTTCAGGAAACATCGCATAGAGGATTTCGTCCTCGGGTCCGGTGGCAAGATCCGCCACCTCTTTTCTTGCCTCGTCCAGCACCGGATCAAGCCCTTTGGCCGGTCGACCGGTGAGGGGCTTTTCTCCTTTCGGGTAGCCTGCCAGCGCTTTCTTCCGAACGTCCGGATCGATAGGTGCCGGCGTCTGGCCATAGAGCCCATAGCAGAGGTCTTTTGCCTGGTCGGTCATCATTTTGTAGCGCTCCTGCTTGTCGTCAAAGACCACATTGTTTACCGCCTGAGTCCCGATAATCTGATAGGACGGGGTATCCAGGGGGATCTGCCCGAAATCTTCTCTCACTTTTGCAAGCTCCTGATAGACCTCCTCGATCTTATCTGACGCATCCATCGCTTCCAATAGCCCGATGATCGTATCCTTCATCGGTTTGGGTATCTGGTGAGAAAGCACATCCGTGTCTATGATCGACAGCTGCTCATCTTCCAGCAGGTGTCTGTATTTCGGTAAGATATCTTTCTCAAGAAGGCTGCTGATTGCTGCCAGCTTGGCTAGGTCGAATCCTGTGTCCCGGCTGGTTCCCAGAAGAGACATCACCAGCGGTTCAACGGCAGGATGGGAGTTTCGATAAGCATAAGGAGACAGGCAGGTGTCTACCATGTCTATGCCGGCTTCGATTGCCTTTAGCTGGGTCATGGATGCCAGACCCGATGTAAAATGGCTGTGAAGGTGAATCGGAACCGTTGTTGCCGCTTTGATTTCCTTGATCAGGGTATAGCCGTCATAGGGGGCCATCAATCCGGCCACATCTCTGACACAGATGCTATCGACGCCCATCTTCTCCAGCGCCTTGGCTTTTTCCACATAGTAGTCCAGCGAATACACGTCACCCCCCAACCGGGGTTCGGTCAGGGAATAGCAGATACAGCCCTGAAAATGTTTGCCGAGGGAGCTGATCGCTTCGAAAACCACTTCAAAGTTCTGAAAATCATTCAACGCATCAAAGGTTCGGAAAATATCGATCCCATGATTTGCAGCCGTTTCGACAAACGCACGGGTGACATCGTCGGGAAACGGTCGATCGCCGACAAGGTTCTGGGCGCGCAACACCATAGACAGGGGCGTTTGTTTGATATGTTGCTTCAGGGTCTTGATTCTCTCCCACGGGTCCTCGTTCAGTATCCGGTGTGTGACATCAAATGTGGCTCCCCCCCACATTTCCACCGCCCAGAATCCGATATCGTCCATCTTTTCAGCAACGGGTATCATATCTTCGGTTCGTCCCTGTGCACTGAACAGGGCCTGCTGACCATCGCGCAGGCTCACGTCCATTATCTTGACCGGGTCTTCGGCTTCCGGCCGATCCTCGCCATAGGCCATAGGCGTCATTAACACGTGGTTGCTATCGTTCATCTCTGGGTTCTCCTCAAGAATTGATAAACAGGACTACATTCGATCCGGTCTTCCACGATGAAAGGCTTTCATGCCCATCATGGCCCGCATCTCCATCTGGGCCTGCCGGCCGCTCATGCCCCAGGCATTGTGCCGGGGCAGGGGAAAATCGGCACCATCCCGGCCGGCCATTTCTTCTTCGGTTCTCAGATACTGCATCACCGCGGATATGGCTGCGGTCACCTTTTTGGTTTCATCCATTTCGTCCCTCTCGCCCGCATAGGGAGAATCACAGGGGAATGTTGCCGTGTTTCTTCGGCAGGCTGGCTTCCCGTTTGTTGCACATGGTTTCAAGCGCTCGGATCAGGCGGGGCCGGGTCTCGCTGGGAACGATCACCGCATCGATATGCCCCCGGCTTGCCGCAATATAGGGATTGAGCAGCAATTCGTTATATTCGGCGATCTTCTCCTGCCGCTTGGCATCCGGATCCTCAGCGGCGTTGATCTCCCTGCGATGAATCACATTGGCCGCACCCTCGGCACCCATCACGGCAATCTCTGCTGTCGGCCAGGCAAACGACATGTCGGCTCCCAGGTGGGATGAAGACATGGCAATATAGGCGCCACCCGTTGCTTTCTTGGTAATAAGAAGCAGTTTCGGCACCGTTGCCTCGGAATAACTCCAGAGCAACTTGGCGCCGTGGCGGATGATGCCGCCCCATTCCTGTTCCGTTCCCGGCAGGTATCCGCCCACATCAGCTATGGTTAGGAGCGGAATATTGAAGGCATCGCAGGACCGAATAAACCGGGTTGCCTTGTCGGCAGCATCAATGTCCAGGGAACCGGCCCGGTTGTTCGGCTGATTGGCAATAATACCGATGCTTCTGCCATTTAGCCGGGCAAAACAGACGATGATGTTCGGTGCAAACAAGGCATGGGGCTCGAAGATCTCCCCGTTATCCACGATGGAGCGAATAATCACTTTCATGTCATAGGCTCTTTTCGGATTGTCCGGGATTATGGTATCCAGGGCCGGATCCGTGCGCATCGGGTCATCTGTTGTCTCTACAATAGGGGGATCTTCCATGTTGTTGGCGGGCAGATATGACAGCAGGCTCTTTACCTGATTCAAGGTGTCTTCATCGTTTTCACAGGCGAAATGGGCAACACCGCTCACCTCATTGTGAACCATGGCACCACCGAGCGTTTCAGGATTGACATCCTCGCCGGTTACCGAGCGAATAACATCGGGACCGGTGATAAACATATAGCTGGTGTTTTTCACCATGAAAATCCAGTCCGTCATGGCCGGGGAATAGACCGCGCCACCGGCAGTAGGACCCATAATCACGGAAATCTGGGGAATCACGCCCGAGGCCCGGGAATTGCGGTAGAAAATATCCCCATATCCGCCCAGCGCATCGACCCCTTCCTGTATCCTGGCGCCACCGGAATCATTCATACCGACGAAAGGCGCCCCGGCTTTTACTGCCAGATCCATGACTTTGCAGATCTTCTTGGCATGCATTTCACCGAGAGAGCCTCCCCTGGCGGTAAAATCCTGTGCAAAGGCAAATACCGGCCGACCACCCACCATGCCATAGCCGGTAACAACACCATCGGAAGGAATCGTCACCTTCTCTAACCCGAAATTAACGCTTCGGTGGCTGACGAACATATCCAGTTCCTGAAATGTTCCCGGATCAAACAGGCAGTCTATACGCTCCCGGGCGGTAAGTTTCCCTTTTTCATGCTGTTTTTCAATGCCTTTTTCGCCACCCATCT
>JAZFSW010000259.1:0-13408 GCA_036446375.1 Desulfobacterales bacterium
ACCTGTTGGCGTGGCAGCTTTTCCGTATCTTCCGGTATGTCCACCTTGATATCGGCTTCCGCTACCGTATCGACCTGTCTTACCCGGAGCACATCGCCCTGCATGTAGCGATTCATGTAGAAGGCTGACTTTTGCCCGGCGGCGATGGCATCAACGATACTTGTCGCGCCGGAAAAACAGTCCCCGGCGGTAAAGATTCCAGGGCGGCCTGTCATCATGGTCTCGGGATCGGCTGCGACGGTACCTCGCTGACTGCTTTGAATATCAGAATCGGCAGACAGGCCGGTGAGATCCGGTGTTTGACCGATGGCGAAAATAACCGTGTCGGCTTCAATTGTCCGTTCGCTGTCCGGGATAACTTCGAAATGGGGACGGCCGTCATGGTCGAATTCAAGCTCCCCTACTTCCTCGCAATCGGCACCGGTCACGTGGCCGGCCTTTTCTATGAGTTGTGTCAGGTTAAGACCCGGATGAAACTGGATCCCTTCTTCTTCGGCCTGCTCAAGATCGGCAGGTTCGGCCAGCATATCCTCTTTGCTGCATTCAAGGCATGCGACCTGTACATCGGTTGCACCGAGGCGAACAGCCGTCCGGGCACAATCCAGCGCAACGCTGCCGCCGCCGACGACCAGCACCTTCTTGCCGATGGTGACCTCATTGCCCAAGTTTACATCCCGCATGAACGATGTCCCCACCAGGGTGCCGTCAAGATTTGTGCCGGGGATACTTGGTTTCTGTCCCCTATGGGAGCCCAGCGCGAGCAATACCGATGCGTAGCCCTGGCTTTTCAGGTCGTCAAGACCTGCTCCCAGGTCAACCGGTGAATCGGTCTTGATCTCCACACCGAGGGCCTGGATGTAATCAATATCTCTTTTCAGCACATCTCTTGGCAGACGATGTTCCGGAACTCCCACGGCCAACATGCCGCCAATAACCGGCAATGATTCAAAGACCGTGACACCGTAGCCCATTCGGATCAGATCATAGGCGGCGGCCAGGCCGGCCGGTCCCGAGCCGATCACGGCTACGTTGTCCGGTTGGGATTGGGCAAGCTTTGCCGGTGGGGCCTCCTCAACATTGTCAGTGACAAAACCTTTCAATGCCATAATGGAAACAGGTTCTTCCACATCTTTTCTGCGGCATGCTGTTTCACAGGGGTGAAGACAAACCCGGCCGCAAACAGAGGGCAGGGGCATGGATGCCCGGATCAGCTCCAGCGCTTCCTTATTCTTGTCCTTAGCGATCAGTGCTACATACGCCGGAATATGCAAATGAGCAGGGCAGGCGACCTGGCAGGGGGCTTCCGATTCCCCATAGAGAAAATCGGCACCCATGGCCGATTCTGAGATAATACCACAGGATTTTTCATCCCTGCACTTGTCCCGATCCACGATGACGATGCCATCTTCGTCCCGCTTGTCGAGGGCCTCATTGGGACAGACATACGAACATACCGGCTCTGCGCAGTGATAGCACGGCGATGCCACATGACTGACAAATATCTTGGGGAATTTCCCCTCCTCACGATAGTTTATTCTCATCCAGTTGGCTGGCCCTGCCGGTGTATCATGCCAGTCTTTGCACGCTACTGAGCAAGTGAAACATCCGGTGCACCGGGCCTGGTCAAAATAGAATCCTTTCTGCATGCGATGATCTCCTTCACGTTGTGGTTATTTGGATGAGGGCCGATTTCAGTGCGGCTGCACCGCCGGGTGAATAGGTGTCATTGGTCTGGACCTTGAATCATCCACCCTGATAGATTCCCTCCTCATCACCGGCTCTGATGCCCCATGGTTCCGCGTGAAAAGGAATTCAGAATCGGCTCCTGTATGACCGGAACACTCTATTAAGCAAGTGTTTTCTTGTCAAGCGTTTTACCGCGTTGGAAATGGCCGGGCAAGACATTCTTTACACATTTCAAGATCCGCAGCCTAAGGAGCTTCTTCCTTGGAAAGGCCGCCAACCAATGATGCGTCTTTCCAGTACGGCTCTTTGAGAAGGCGTTTGAACAGTTTCCCTGTTGGATAACGGGGAAGCTGCTCCTGGAAATCGATGCTTCTGGGGCATTTGATCCGGGACAGGTTTTCCTGGCAGAAGGCGATGAGGAGCTGTTCGAGTTCCGGTCCGGCTTCAGCCATATTGATGGGTTGTACGACCGCTTTGACTTCTTCACCGAAATCCTCATTGGGGATACCGAAAACAGCGGCATCCGCCACCTGGAGATGGGTGACCAGCAGGTTCTCCGTCTCTTGGGGATAGATGTTGACGCCGCCGGAAATAATCATATCCGCCTTTCGGTCGGTGAGGTAGAGAAAACCCTCTTCATCGAGAAACCCGACATCACCCATGGTGGACCAACCCTGGTCATTTCGGGAGGATTCCGTTTTTTTCGGATCGTTGTGATACGCGAAACGATTACCGTCGGCCATATAAATCGAGCCTGCCTCGCCGGATGGCAATTCGTTTCCCTGATCATCGAGGATATGGATGACGCCGAAAATTGCTTTTCCGACAGACCCCTTGTGGGTCAGCCATTCTTCGGTGTTGATGGCAACAAAACCATTGGCTTCCGTACCGGCATAGTATTCGAAAATGACCGGACCCCACCAGTCAATCATCTGCTGCTTTACCGGGATCGGGCAGGGAGCCGCGGCGTGTATCGCTACCTTCAAGCTGGACAGATCGAAACGATGCCGTTGCTGTTCCGGGAGCTTGAGCATCCGAATAAACATCGTTGGCACCCACTGACTGTGGGTCACTCGATAGGTTTCGATCAGGTGCAGTGCCTCGGTGGCCTCAAACCGATCCATGATAATCACCGTCCCCCCCAGGGCGAGAATCATCAGGCAGAAATTAAGAGGAGCGGAATGGTAAAGAGGGGCAGGAGAAAGATACACCGTGTCTGGCGTAAAACTGTAGAGCAGCATGAGCCCCAGCGCACTTTGGGGTACCGTTTCCGGAGGGGTTTCGTCTGCGATGTTCACCACCCCCTTGGGCCGACCCGTGGTACCGGACGAATAGAGCATCGCTTTCCCAATGGTTTCATTGGCGATGGGGGTGCTTGGGTAGCCCCGGGTTTTCTTCTCGTATGAATCATAGCCTGCTATCGTGCCACCCACCATGAGCCGGGTGTGAACGTCCGGCATGCTGCCGGCCAGCTCTGCCGCAATGTCCCGCTTGGCGTGTGAGGTTACAAAGATTCGGGCGGCGCAGTCGTTTACGATATATTCGATCTCCGATGCGGTCAGATGGGTGCTGATGGCGGTATATACCAGGCCTGCTCCCGAGGCCCCGCTGACGATCTCAAGAAAACGGGAATTGTTTTCCATGAATATGGCGATATGGTCTCCCGGACGAAGGCCGATATCCCAGAAGAATTGTGAGCATTGGTTTGCCCGTTCTTCGAGTTGCCGGTAGGTGATCGCCTCCCCGGTCAGGGCCATGATATACGCCGGGTGATCCGGGGTCTTCATCTCGTGAACTCTGTTATGCTTCATGCGGTTTCCTCCAAGAAGGCCAGGCGTGAAGAGTCTCCACCTTGCGCCGTGAGTGTCCGCTCCGGGGCAGTCGAATGAGCTTTGGGTATAGGGCATTCCCGGGGAATTGTCTACACCTATCTGCCGGTTTCCTTAAGGCCATCGACCCCGCCACCAGCCATTGATTTGGGGGGGCTGAAACCAGCCAAACATTCCTTGACAAAGCCGGACCAACCGCCTAAAGTTTCTCCCGTTGTCACTGTGAAATCCTTAGCCTAATGGACCGCATACAAGGAGGCAAGTCGATGGACTACAGACTAACCGACGAACAGCAAGCACTGAAACAGGAGTTCATAGATTTTTTCGAAGAGGAGATGAAGAACGCCCCGACCGGCATGGAGGGCGGCATGGAATCCAATTTTCAAAACGATGAAGCCTTCGCCTTTTTCCAGTATATGGCCAAAAGGCAGGGAGAAAAGGGCTATCATGCCATGGCCTGGCCGGAGGAATATGGGGGCAGAGAAGCGCCGATGATGGATCAAGCCATTTTCAACGAGGTGGCGGCACTCTATGGCAACCCAGGTCATGACGGCTGGGGAATCGGCATGTTCGCACCGACCCTGCTCATCGGTGGTACGGAAGAGCAGAAACAGAGATTGCTTCCGCCGATCGCCAAAGGCGAGACGCTCTATTGCCAGGGCTGGAGCGAGCCTGACGCAGGTTCCGACCTTGCATCTCTGAAGACGCTGGCCATCAGGGATGGGGAACATTATGTCATCAACGGACAGAAGATATGGACGACGGGAGGCCATCGGGCCGAACGTATGTTTATGCTTGCCCGCACAGATCCGGATACCCAGAGGAGCAAGGGGCTTTCCATTTTTTCTTTGGACATGAAAGACCCGGGTGTTGAAGTCCGTCCAATCAAATTCCTGGACGGTTCCCATGTCTACAATGAGGTGTTTTTCAAAGATATCCGGGTCCATGAACGGGATCGGGTCGGACCGGAGCATGATGGCTGGTCCCTGACCCGGCAGACGATGAATTTCGAGCGGTCCGGATCGGGCCGATTCGTATCGGGCCTGAAAGGCCTTCAGGAACTGATCGATTATGCAAAGAATACCAAAAGAGACGGCAAATTGCTTTCGGAGAATCCGAAGGTCCGGCATACGATTGCCCAGCTTTATGCAGATTACGATGTGGGATACGCCCTGTCCCAGAAGATTATCTGGCTGCAGGAGCAGGAGGGCTTAGCTGTGGAGCCGACATTGCCGTCCCAAACCAAGGTCTTCAGCAGTGAGTTGGCCCAGCGCCGGGCTGAATTTGCCACGAGTTTGATGGGATTGTACGGCCAGGTATTTGACTCCAAGTGGGCGCCCATGGGTGCAGTGCTTACGTCTCATATGCAGGCACCCGGTATGAATATCGCCGCCGGCAGCAGTGAAATACAGCGTAACATCATCGCCTGGGGTCTAGGGCTGCCACGATTCTAGCAGCATTCCTGCTTGATCAATCCGTTGCATAGCACCGTGCCATGGCACGATACGAATAGGTAAGGAGGTAGTAGAATGGACTTAGGATTTTCGTCAGAACAGGATATGCTTCGCAAATCGGTTGCGGAATTTCTCACAAAGGAATGCCCCTATGATATCGTTAGAGATATTGAAGACAGTGAGGACGGTTATTCTCCTCAGGCCTGGAGGAAGATGGCCGAATTGGGTTGGATGGAGTTGCACTACCCCGAGGAATTCGGCGGATATGGGGACCCCTTTATGGATGTGTTGATTATCATGGAAGAGATGGGAAAGAGGGCGTTTCCCAGCCCCTTTTTCCCAACGGTCGTCCAATGCGGCTTGGTGGTTCTTGCCGCAGGCTCCGATGCACAGAAGAAGGTGCTGCTACCCAAGATCGCCCAAGGGAAATTGATAATGGCGCTTGCACAGTATGAGGTCGAGGCCAGTTACCTGGAGACCGGTATTACCATGCCCGCAGTTCCTTCCGGTGATCAATATATACTCAACGGCACCAAGATGTTTGTTACCGACGCCAATATCGCCGAAAAGATGATCGTTGCTGCCCGAACGGATGAGGGCGTTACCCTGTTCCTCGTGGATGCCAAGGATCCGGGGATCACCTGTACCAGGATCCCGACGGCTGGAATGGACAACACCTGTGAGGTTATTTTCAAGGATGTTGCCGTACCTGCCGCCGATGTACTTGGGGCACCGGGAGAGGGCTGGCAGGCACTCGAAGCAATGGCGCCCAAAGCAACACTTGCCAAATGCGGGGAGATGCTCGGGGGCGCCAAGGCGGGCCTGGATATGACCATCGCCTATGCGAAAGAACGGGTACAGTACGGCAGGCCGATCGGTTTCTACCAGGCAATCCAGCATTTTCTGGCCGATATGCAGCTGGCCTACGATACAGCCTTTAGCTATCTATACAAGGTGGCCTGGATGGTGGATGAGGGTATGGACACCACCAGAGAGATTTCGGCTCTCAAGGCGAAGGTGAATGAAAACTATAAATTCATATCGGAACGATGTGTCCACATCCACGGCGGCGTAGGAACCACCCGGGAGTATGATGTGGGGCTGTTTTACCGGAGGGCTAAGGCCTTCGAGTTTGTCATGGGGGATACGGAGCATCACAACGAGAAGTTGGCCCAGGCCCTGGGGCTCTAGGGCCTTCCTGCTGGATGCAATACGGAATAAGAAAACCAAGACCTGCCTGCGGATGCTTCTGCCAGGCAGGCCTTGTCTGTTTACCCCCGCCGCCGATGGAAGCTTTTCGAGCCCATGACGGTCCCTTTCTGAATTGGGCTGGGTGAAACCTTGTGCACTGAGTCTTTGAAACTGTGAAGGGTTACATGCCTTTTTCGGGAGCCTACGCCGAAAAACCTTGACAATACTCATCATATCAATTAGTTAAGGCAGACTTTTGAGAATAGACGAACCTTAAGCATATTTAGAAATAAAACAAAGTGTTAGGAGATAGTTCATGCCGGTACCCAAAAGAAAAACATCAAAATCAAAACGAGATATGCGTCGGACCCATCAAAAAATAGCCGGACCTGCGGTGGTCGCCTGCCCCCAATGTGGTGAGGCGAAGCTTCCCCACCATGCCTGCCCGTCCTGTGGGATGTATAAAGGGCGGACCATCGTAGAAAAAGAGGAATAATAGGCAATGATCCACGGCAGTTTTTCCCGGTATTTCCTCAGGGCTTCTGATCTGTGCAGAATGACGCTACCCCCACTGAACCATTCCCGAAAAGCTCCCCCGTTTACAAACCATCGCTGAATCCTGTGGGGATGCCTGTATGGATGATTGAAGGCTCGTGTACAAATGGCCTTTTCTCCTTCCGGCATGGAATTGCTTGCCTCTGCCACAGGTCCTGTTCGTTCCACGGAGAAACCGCTTCCCGTTGATATTTCAGGGATAATTTCTTAAACAGTGTGACAGGATTGGCAAAACCGGCCATCCTTGGACGGCACATATACGTGTTATCCTACCCATAAGGGGGCGTTATGACAGACAACAGCAGTTCGATTGTAATCGGAAGCGATCATGGGGCTTTCCAGCTGAAGGAAAAGGTGAAAGCCTTCCTCGGTGAGAGGGGGCTGGTCGTCGAAGATTTCGGTGTCCCCAGTGAAGCGCCGGTCGATTATGCGGATATCGGTGTCAAGGTGGCCGGTGCGGTCTCAGCAGGAACCTATGGACGCGGGATTCTCATGTGCGGCACGGGGCTGGGTATGTCGATGATTGCCAATCGGTTTCCCCGTGTAAGAGCGGCGCTGTGCAATGATCTTTTCTCCGTGATCATGAGCAGGCAACACAACGATGCCAATATTCTGGTCATCGGTGGCCGGGTTACCGGCGATGTGCTTGCCTTTGAAATGGTAAAAGTGTGGCTCGAAACGCCCTTTGATGGCGGCCGACATCAGGCGCGGATTGATAAATTGGATGGGGTCGATATAGGAAAATTCTGGGGCTGACCCAAACAATAGACCACCAGACTGGCTAGGATTGATCGCAATGGATGACAATCACTACATGGCACTTGCACTTGAGCTGGCGGAACGGGGCCGGGGGTTCACATCGCCTAATCCCATGGTGGGCGCGGTGGTGGTGAATCGAGGCAAGGTGGTTGGCCGGGGCTACCATGAGGCCGTCGGCCAGGCCCATGGGGAGGTCAATGCCATTGAGGATGCCGGTGATGACGCCCAAGGGTCATGTCTTTATGTTACCCTTGAGCCCTGTAATCACACGGGACGAACCGGGCCCTGTACGGAGAAGATTCTTGCATCCGGGGTGCGTCGCGTGGTTATCGCCATGGCAGATCCCAATCCGGATGTAACGGGAAACGGTGCAGCGGCTTTGCAGGCCCGGGGCATCGATGTCACCATGGGGGTGGGCGAAACTCGAGCCAAGCGGCTCAATGAAGCCTATATCAAATATGTCAGGACGAGACGCCCCTTTGTCACGATAAAATGTGCTGCCACGTTAGATGGCCGTATCGCCACACGAACCGGAGATTCAAAATGGATCTCGGGGGAATCTTCGAGACGATACGTCCATCAACTTCGGCACAGTGTCGATGCGATTTTGGTGGGAAAAGGTACGCTGCACAAGGATGATCCGAGCTTGACCACCCGTTTGGGAGATCGGGATCAACCGGGATTGGATCCCATCCGGATCATCCTGGATGAAGATCTCTCGATTTCAGAAAAAGCAAAGGTATTGCGGCTTGATTCCGATTCTGATACAGTTCTTGTCACTGGTTCCGGGGTGTCAGAAGACAAAAAGAAGCGGGTCGAAAAGGCCGGCGTCCGGGTCCTTGAGATACCCCTGAAGGACCGTTGGATCGATCTTGATTTGCTTCTCGACCACTTGGGAAAGATTGCAATTACCAGCTTGCTTATCGAAGGGGGAAGCCATGTGTTTGCTTCCGCCCTTTCTGCGGGCCTTGTGGACAAGGTGATCTTTTTTTATGCGCCTAAGATCCTCGGTGGGGACGATGGTGTACCGATCTTCAGGGGACAGGGGCCGGCATCGATGGCTGACAGTCTTGCGGTGAAAGATATCCGGGTCCAGCGGTTCGATGATGATATCATGATTGAGGGGTATCTCTAGACCACAGGGTCTCGAAGCGAGACCTTTGAAAAATGTTCAATTCTGCTCAAGGTCAAGGAAGGCGAAAACTCTAACCACAGTAATACATTGAGTATTTCGAGGATTAGAATTTGAGTCTGACGCCGAGATTGGGCAGAAGGGGGCGTTGTGCAAAGGTCTCGAAGAATCTTAACGGATGATACGCTATGTTTACAGGGATTGTCGAGGGCCTCGGCCGGATTGCTGAAATCGGATCCGGCCAACAGGGCAAAAGCTTTACCATTGAGGCCGATCTTCCTCTGGATGAGATTCGTATCGGTGACAGTATCGCTGTAAGTGGGGCCTGTTTGACAGCTGTTGAGATCAAAGCCCATCGTTTCAAGGTCGAGGCGTCCGCAGAGACATTGGCAAAGACAACGTTGGGTGGGAAAAGGATTGGGGATGGGGTCAATCTTGAACGTGCCCTTCGTCTTTCCGATCGGCTGGATGGACATCTGGTTTCAGGTCATATTGATGGTGTGGGCAGGGTGAATCGCACGCGTCACGCGGGCCGGACGATCCTCATTTCCGTTGTCGTGCCCGAATCGCTCTCTCACTATATTATAACCAAAGGATCGATTGCCCTGGATGGTGTCAGCCTGACGGTCAATCAGTGTGACAAGTCGCATTTTGAGGTGAGCATTATTCCCCATACAGCAAAAGAAACCACCATTAGCCGTTTGAAAAATGGTGATCGGGTCAATATTGAAACCGATATGATCGGAAAATATGTGGAGCGTTTTGTTACCGCCACCGATCAGACCCATAACAAACAAACATCTGGACCCTCGCTGATCGACAAGACATTTCTGGCGAAATCCGGCTATCTTTAGACCGTTTTGTCCGGGAGTATCTGTGGCCCTTTTGGTCGCCCTCACCTGAGCGCGAGCGATGGCCGGCAGGTTCGAAAGAAGCGCGGATGGGTTCGAATTGTGAATAGGAGATAGAAGAAACCATGTCACTTTTAAAGGCCGAAGAGGCCATAGCAGAGATTAAGGCCGGGCATATGGTCATCCTGGTTGATGACGAAGATCGCGAAAATGAGGGTGACCTCACGATGGCCGCCGAGGCGGTAACACCCGAAGCAATCAATTTTATGGCAAAATATGGCAGAGGGCTGGTATGTCTTTCCCTCACCGGTGAGACAACCGATGCCCTTGACCTCCCGTTGATGGTTGAAAACAATACGTCACTGTTCCAGACCGGTTTCACCGTTTCTGTTGAGGCAAGGTGCGGGGTCACCACCGGGATTTCTGCTGCCGATCGCGCCACGACCATTCTGACCGCAGTCGCAGACGATGCCAAACCCACCGACCTTGTTCGCCCCGGTCATATCTTCCCCTTAAGAGCGAAAGCGGGTGGCGTAATCGTCCGAACGGGTCAGACCGAGGGGTCTGTTGATCTGGCACGCCTGGCGGGGCTGAAACCGGCCGGCGTTATCTGCGAAATAATGGATGACGATGGCACTATGGCCCGAATGCCTTCACTTGAGAAGTTCAGTGAAGAACACAAGATCGGCATCTGTACCGTTGCAGATCTCATCGAGTACCGGATGCGAACCGAGTCTTTTGTGAGGCGAGTGGCGGAAACGACGATCCCCACCTCCTATGCCGGAGAATTCAGAACCGTCGTTTTTGAAAATGACGTCGATGATTTCCTGCATATCGCCATGATAAAGGGGGAGATTGATCCGGAAAGCCCCCTGCTGGTTCGTGTTCACTCCGAATGTCTTACCGGTGACATTTTTGGATCTCTCCGATGTGACTGCGGCGATCAGCTCCTTACCGCTATGCAGCAAATGGAGGAGGAAGGTGCCGGCATACTCCTTTATATTCGACAGGAGGGAAGGGGGATCGGGCTGGTCAATAAGCTGAAAGCCTATGCCCTTCAGGATGAGGGCCTTGACACGGTTGAGGCCAATGAGAAACTTGGGTTCAAGTCCGATATGAGGAACTACGGCATTGGCGCTCAGATCCTCGTGGAGCTCGGTGTGAAAAAGATGCGACTTCTGACCAACAATCCAAAGAAGATGGTTGGACTTGATGGATATGGCTTGAAAATCGTCGAACAGGTACCGATTGAAATTGCACCGAATGAACACAACGAGAATTATCTTGCATGCAAGCGACTCAAGATGGGACATCTATTGAAGTAGACACCGTATCATGATCCATATCGTATCGGATTTAACCCTTCGACCATATCCGGGGAGAAAGAACCATGCCGAATGTAATTGAAGCACAACTGATAGCAGAGGGAAAAAAATTCGCGCTTGTCGCCGGCCGTTTCAACGATTTTATAACCGATCGTCTTGTCAGCGGCGCTCTGGATGCATTATTGCGCTCCGGGGCCAGCGATGCCGATATTGATCTTGTCAAGGTGCCCGGGGCATTCGAAATTCCGCTGGTGGCCAAGAAAATGGCGGAAAAAGGTATCTATCATGCGATCATCTGCCTGGGTGCGGTGATTCGAGGGGAAACCCCACATTTTGAGTATGTCAGTGCCGAGGTGTCCAAAGGCATTGCCGCTGTCAGCCTGGAATTCTCCGTGCCGGTGATCTTTGGGATTTTGACGACAGACTCCATTGAGCAGGCCATCGAACGTGCCGGTTCCAAAGCGGGCAACAAGGGGTCGCAAGCGGCGATTTCTGCTGTGGAAATGGCCAATTTGATCGATGAAATCGATCAGATGTAGCCATGAGTAGCCGTCGCAGGTCACGAGAGCTTGCATTGCAGGCGCTTTTTTTTATGGACGTGAACCACGCGTATTCCCAGGAGATGCTGGATCGGTTCTGTGCCAATTTTACTCCTGCCAAAAAGGAAGCCCCTTTCTTTTTCCATCTGGTGGAAGGTGTTATTCGATCCGTGCCCGACATCGATGCGATCATTGTTCGCTTTTCCAGCAACTGGAAGATCGGCCGTATGTCCGGTACCGACCGGAATATTATGCGGATTGCCGCGTTTGAAATGCTCTTCTGCAACGATATCCCCGCCAAGGTGTCAATCAATGAGGCGATTGATGTCGGGAAGAAATTTGGCTCTGAAGAATCCGGTGCTTTCATCAATGGTATCCTGGACAGCATTCGTCTGGCATTTGAAAACGGCGAATGTGACAGTATCATAGCCGATACCGGTGCCGGTTCCCGTCAAAGCGATCGTCAGCCGGTGCAGCCTGACCCGGAAGGCGGGGTTACCTAGCGGAGGGGCATCCATAGGTTCCATTGCGTAAGAACCATTGGCTCACCGCAGAGACGCCAAGAGCGCAGAGAACAGAATCTTTATTACCTATGAACGGGATTACGTAGGGTTTCCCAGAGTAGCGGGTACCGGTATCACGATGGATAAATCAAGCGATCATCTGGAACGCCGATGCCCTCGACTGGGTGGCCCCGTGACGTTTCGGTACTGCCGGGATAGCGGCGAAGAAGCGCTTCCCTGCTGGAAAGTCTTTGATTGCTGGTGGGAGTATTTCGATATCGTGACCTATCTGAAGGAGAATCTATCCGATGATCGGTTTGCGGCGCTGAGAAACGCCGAATCGACCCCCAAAATAACGAGTATCATCGATCAGATTCATCAGGCAAAGAAGAGAGCCAGGCGAGAAGAGCGATGAATTGCATCCGGTGAACCGGTCCAGACCATCGGATAACATGTCGGTTTAATGGGTTGTATTGATTGCGGGAGTAAGGAGGATGTTTTGATTATCAGAGCGCTGGCCGTTGGGCCGATGATGTCCAATTGTTTTATTCTGGGATGTGACCGCACAAAGGAAGCCGTTGTTATTGATCCGGGAGATGATGTGGACCGGATTCTGCATATGCTTGCCGAATCAAAACTGAAGGTGAAGTATATTGTGAATACCCATGGGCACTTTGACCATGTGGGGGGAAACAAAAGACAGAAAGACGTCACCGGTGCCGAACTTCTGATACATGCCGGGGATGCGCCGATGCTTGAAGGGGCTGCCTCAAGCGCTGCTTCCATGGGGATGCGCACCGAAGCGTCACCGGCGCCGGATCGTTTGCTTGAAGACGGTGACACGCTCACGGTGGGTGACATCACGCTTACGGTTATCCACACGGCGGGGCATTCGGCCGGGGGGATCTGTTTACATACCGATGGCATCCTTTTTGCCGGTGATACGCTTTTTGCCGGTTCGATCGGGCGTACCGATTTTCCCGGTGGGAATCATGAGCTGCTATTATCGAATATACGCGAAAAGCTGTATCCCCTTGGCGATGATATCCGGGTGTTTACCGGACATGGCCCGGAAACAACGATCGGACGAGAACGGCGTTTCAATCCCTTTGTCAACGATCTGTGATGAGCAATGCTGCATGGCTCACACCTCTTTTCGCGGGGAGGCGATGGCGGCCTGATATTCGATGCTCTGATGCTTTAAGATGTCATAGTAGATCACGATCTGCTTGATGTATCTAACCGGTTCTGTTCCCCTGGCGTATCCGTGTTTTGTATTCTTGTTGTATTTATAATACATTAACAATGGGAGCGTTTCTACCAGGGAAGACCAGCGGTTGGGATCGAGGTTTCTCTCTCTTGCAAGATCACGCGCGTCCCAGATATGCCCCAATCCGATATTGTACGCTGCGATGGCGATAAACAACCTGTCGGATCCGCTTGCCTTGTCAAAATGATCATACAGTTCCCGAAGGAATCGGGTGCCCCCCTCAATGTTCTGTTCCGGATCAAAGATATCTTTTACATCAAGACTGACGGCCATACGCGAGGTCAGTTGCATCAAACCGTAGGCGCCTTTATCGC
>JAZFSW010000260.1:0-2619 GCA_036446375.1 Desulfobacterales bacterium
CATACGTGAGTCACGTCCTGTATCGGTAAACGATACTCAGATATCGGCGGTCATTGTCAGAGGGGTTGTTGCGCTCGGTTTGGAAATCAAGCAAGCCGACCCCTCTTTTTTCAATGAACGTGTCTCTATCGCGTCACAAACGCATGTGTTCGATTGGCCCTCTGACTGTGTGAGCATTCTAAGGGTGTGGGATCTTGAGACTACTGCAGGTACGATCACCGGGGCATCGAACGCAAGCCCTATCGTGATTGACCTTACCGACCACGGCTTTTCTACCGACGATATCATATATCAACACAGTGTCGGTGGGAACACCGCCGCCAATGGTACGTTCAAGATTACAGTGGTTGGCGATGACAGCTACAGCCTGAATGGATCCACGGGCAACGCTGCATGGACTTCGGGCGGGAAAGCCTACCAGGACCCCGTACACCCCCAAGAAATCACCAAGATAGAGCTTGAACAGTCCGATCTAGGAAATCCCTACCGCTGGTATCCAAGAAAGAAAAAGATCATTGTCGATGACAACACGTTCACCAATGACATCATATTGGATTATGATGGCCGGCCGGATACGTTCGATGATATCCCGGCTGATTATCACGATGGATTGGCGGCGTATGGGATTGATGAGCTGATTGTTATTCCAGATGCCGAGGATAGGAACTTCCAAGACAGGTTTAACTCACAGGCCCGGGCGAGAAGACAGATGGCGAGGGTGATTAACGATATCAAAACGACCATGAAATCATCGACCGAACCGAAACAGATAACGGATGTTTGGCACTATGGACCAACCACGTAGATACATAATCCCGATTGTTGCTTGCCTGATTCTCTTCTCGGCTTTATTTTGCGTTCCGATTCCAGCCGATGGGCTTCGGGTTATGAAAGCACTGTTACTCGAAGCGGCGATCATGTGTATCATAGCGGTCATTATCGGGCTGTATGCCAATAAATACGTCGGGGTGTTCCTTATCCTGGCGATGGTTAGCCATATCGTGGCTGTGGCAGCCGGGGGTGACGTAGCATTGCTCTTTCCGTTCTTTGCCAGGCCATCATATCAGGCGTTTCATTTCGTCCTCTACGGGTGTCTCCTGTACGCTATCATCGTCGTTTCTGGAGATGGTGACACGCAGGGTGCGCTTTTGGATATGATGTGCCTCTTGGGAATAGCCAATGCGACCTTGCTGGTGTTTCAGTATTTCGGGATCGATCCGCTTTATACCGTGAAGTCTGACGTGGTTGGATTCATGGGAAACCCCAACGAAGCCTCTGCAATGCTCGCTTTTTGTTTCATGGCGTTTACCCGGAAAAGATGGGTGTGGTTCATTCCGCTGATTATCTGTGGGTTCGTAGCCTGCGGATCTGCGGGTGGGCCAGTGGGTGTGTCGGCTGGAATCTTCATTTATGGGATACTCGCCGGGCACTATGTGCTTTCGATCCTTTCTGTTTTCGGGTGCTATCTGTTCTATGGATTGGTGCACGGGCCGTATTCTTTCGAGGGCAGGTCAAGTGTCTGGGAGATCGGCATGGAGCAATTCAAAGACGAATGGCTCTTTGGGCACGGTATCGGGAGATGGAAGATCATCTTCAAGGATATAAAGGAAACCGGGTCTTGGTTTGATAATGCCCACAACGAGTATGTCCAGGGAATGGTTGAGATGGGGATAGGCTTTCTTGCTGTTCTCTCAGGATATCTCATAGACATTGCCCGAAGATTCAGAAACAACGAAAGGCTCCACAGGCCGATAGCGGCCCTGGTGATAATACTTGTCAATTCATTGGTAAACTTTCCGTTCCACATTGCCTTCACAGCGGCAATCGCCATTTGCTGGCTTGCCATTTTGGAGATTGAACTAAGGGGGTTCGCATGATTAAGAAACTGTTTTCAATTCTATTTGTCCTGTTTGTTCTCGTGGGCACCGCTCATGGTGGGTCACAAACGGCTTCTGCTACGTTGGCATCGGCTATCATTGTCAATGCCCGGGAATACCTGCAAGAGCCGACCGCTTCGCCTGTCACATGGAACGATACCCAACTTCTCGTGTGGCTGAACGATGGGCAGGTTGACATCGCCGTAAGGGGCAGACCTTTATCCAGCTCTGTATCGGTGAGTCTTACTGCTGACACTTATGAATATTCCGTAACCGGAAACTGGTTCGGGATAACAGATGTCGTCTACATCAATTCGGATTCCATCAGGAAGGGTCTTATAAGATCCGATCCTGCCAGTGTGGGTCATGAAAATTCCGTTGCTGAACCTGCGTTTTACTATGAATATGCGGACAGCGTTGGCGTATTCCCCACCCTATCTTCAGTTACTACTGAAACCGTGGTGGTTTATCGTACCATGCGGCCTACAGATGTTGCCGCTGGTGCTGCAGTTGAGGTTCCACTTGGATATGATAGGGCTCTGACATATTACATCGTCGGTCAAGCCCAAGCGAAAGATCAGCAATTCGCCAAATCCAAGTTCTACATGGATCAGTATCACGCCGAACTTGACAGACTACGATTCGACTATAACGAGCAGATCAAGAAGTCCCGGGAGAGCGTTCGCCCGTAGGAATTAACGAATGAAACGTACCCACTTCCTCATAGCATTTTGTATCCTTG
>JAZFSW010000261.1:0-3688 GCA_036446375.1 Desulfobacterales bacterium
CTTTCCCTCCTTCCTCGTCAAAAAGGCTTTTCCCGGCTAATAGTTTTTCTGCCCCCAAGGCGAGAACCTCGTCAGCCAGGTCCTTTCCCAATTTCCTGGCATTTCCTTTATCTCCACTTATTCTGATCGGATTATCCTGTCATCCATCGTCGTTGCGGAGTTATTCGCCGGAGTGAAGGGAGACTCAGAGCAAGCTGCTCTGGAGGACTTCGTCTCCCTGTTTCGTGTTGTGCCTGTAAGTGAAGAGATCGCTAAGGCCGGAGGGCTTTACAAACGCGATTACGGAAAGTCACACAGCGTAGGCCTTGCTGATGCCATTCTGGCCGCTACCGCCAAGGCTGAGAATGCGGAGCTCAAGACGCTCAACAGAAAGCACTACCCCATGCTGAAACGACTCAAGCCGGCTTACACGAAATAGAAAGGGCTTAAGGGCCTGGGGGCGGGCTTGTTTGACCGGTGGATAATTGAAGATATATGCGTAGAATACGGGATGCGGAACGCATTGATAACCCGGAATATATGTCAATGGGTCATCTTCCGGTTGATCGGGTAAAGATACTACTGAGCAAATTGGATGCAGTAAGACGAAGTGAGCAGCGCGGGTCCGAAATATCGGGCCCCGCCATCAAGCTGTCCGGTAAAATTACCGGACAGCTTGATGGTATCTTCAAAACCATACCTAAACCATTGGAATGGCAATCTTTTTACAATAATGACCTGAATTTGCTAGTGCAGGCTCCTCGGGCGGGCCGTCAAGGGGGACGCTGGTGAAAAATTGCCATATGGGTGAAAATATGGGATTCAACCTTGCGCCAAGACAAGCCCGAATTGATGCCCAGAAGCGCGCCGACAGAAGCGATAGTATTTGAGAATTGGACCGGGATATTCAGGTTTCTGCAGGATAGCGCAGTAGAGGCGGACTATCATTTCAACATTCCGCCAATGTCCCCATTGACGAGATACGCACCAAAGGTCTCAATAACGATCAACTCATTATCACTGTGGCCGAATACCTGAACCTTGATGCTGATCATATAGTCAAGAAAGGCAGGAAACCTTCAATTGCTCTTGCCCAATCGATCATCTGCACCCTTGCCATTGACCGGCTGATTTTCAGTGGTGCTGACATTGCCCGCAAACCAGACATAGCGCTGTCGGCTGTAAATAAGCCTGTTGCACTGGGGCGATCGACCCCCTGCTGTTGGCTCGCGGGGTCTGACCACGCTATTTCATTTAAATCACTCAATATATGGTCCAAAAGTAGGTGCTTCGCTTCGCGTGCTTAGCGGTCCCTTTTTGGGCAAAAGGGGCACTGTAAGATGCCTGGAGAAATGGGCATTGTAAGCCGTCTGCTGCTTCACCGATGCGTCTGTTCAAGTCGGCACGACGCAAATGCGCATATCCCTCCCCGCAATTCATCATGCTCCACCGTATTCCACGAAGCCCTCTCTTAGAGGGCCGAGTTCTCGGGCATCTTACAGTGCCCTCTTCCCCCGAAAAGGGGCTTCTAAGCGTCGTGGCAGGTATCCTAATAGGGCTCTTTGGCTGTATTACCAGTGCGTTATCGCGGTCAGACCCCAGGCCGCAGGCCGTCAAAGAAAGATTCTCCGGCAGGATCATCGACATTGATATACGCGTTGCGATGATGTGGGGGAAGATTCAGGGAATGGCAGAGCGCGTTGGCAGACCCATGCCAGCGGTAGATTCACACATTGCTGCCACGGGTATCACCCATCACCTAACCGTTGCAACCCGCAACACCTCAGACATGAAAGAAAGCGGAGCGGCGCTGCTGAACCCATGGGAATGAAGCAGCGAAAGGTCAGCCGGCCAGATGCAGACAACAGCCGACAACTTTGAAAGGCACTGAAATAACTAGATATATTATGGTGGGCCGCCCGAGAATCGAACTCGGAACCTACTGATTAAGAGTCAGGTGCTCTGCCTAGTTGAGCTAGCGGCCCATTGGATGCGGGATGGTACAAGCGGGAAGATTTCCTATCAACTTTGGGATGGGTTGTCAATTTGTTTTAGGGTTCTGAAAGATAATATTGATGGTTTCATAAAAAGTCGATGATGCCCTAAATCTGTCATTCCCGTGAAGACGGGAATCCAGTAATATCAACAACTTCTGGATCCCGGATCAAGTCCGGGATGACGGCAAAGGGACTTTTTACGAGTTCATCAATATAGGGCGCTTAACATTTCTTCCTTCAAGCGGCTACCAGATCTTCTGTCGATCCCGTCGCTTTCGTTCCCTGTCTTTCTTCCTGGAGACATCTTTGTCTTTCTTGCGTCTTAAGCGATCCTTCTTGGTTTTTTCATCGCTGAGGTCCATTTCAAATGTCCCGGGGGAGGGTGCTGATTCCGGTGGCTGTTTGGGTTTCTGTTTTTCCGGTGCCAAAGGTTCTTTCGGCAATGGTGGACCGGTGAAACACCCCTTTGGGATGGCATCGGCAAGATACAGGGCATCGCCGGCCTGATGAAAGATCACCCCCTGGGCCATGGCGGACGGAACGTTAATTGTCAGCAGTACCGGTGATGGATCGATGCGCTTTCCCATCCTTTCAGCCATGGCACGATCCGATGAGAGGATTACCGATGGGGTGGCGCCGGGGAAAATTCCCCTATCGTGTGTCCGCCGGTGGGCTCTTGTCCGCACGCAGACAAAGAGAAGTTTGGGGGGGCTGTCAACGGGTGCAATGACCGGCAGCCGGTCACGGTTCTTGGCACGGATCGTATCGTCAACAATTACAAATGGGGCGTCGGTGAGGGTATAAAAGATGTCGTCGATACTCGACATCCGGACCCATTTCCAGCCCGGCTCTTCACCCATTGCCTTTAGAAGGTCCTTTGTTCTGACCGATCCATCTCCGGACAGAACCAGTCCAAACTCATCGGGTCGACGTTCGAGGATATAGGACAGCATCTTCGATAACTGTTGTAGCCGTTTGTTTTGCCCCATTTCGCCCCGCTTCTATCTGCTTGTCCTCGCTTCTTTGTTGACCCGATTGGCTGTGTCTGCTATTTTCCACCTCAACAGCAAAAAGTCAACTTCTTAATGCAGAACAGAAAAGGCTGATGACATGACACTTGACAACTCAAAAGCACTCTTTGAAAGAGCCGTTCAGCTTATCCCCGGTGGCGTAAACAGCCCCGTCCGGGCATGTCTGGCTGTCGGGACCGATCCGCTCTTTATCGATCGTGCCGATGGATGCATGATTTATGATGTCGATGGCAACGGGTATATCGATTATGTGGGCTCATGGGGACCGATGATCCTCGGTCACCGGCCTCCTGCTGTTGTCCGGGCACTCGCAAGGACGCTAAACAGGGGAACCAGTTTTGGTGCACCCACGGATCTTGAAATCAAACTCGCCGAACTGGTTGTTGAGGCCGTTCCCTCTATCGAGATGGTTCGTATGGTAAACTCGGGAACCGAAGCCACTATGAGCGCAATCAGACTTGCCCGGGGTGCCACCGGACGAGATACCATCATTAAATTCGATGGGTGCTATCACGGTCATGCGGACAGTCTTCTTGTGGAAGCCGGGTCCGGTGTTGCCACGCTGGGTATTCCCGATAGCCCGGGGGTTCCGAAAGACTTTGTCGCCCATACCCTCTCTCTTCCCTACAACGATATCGAGACCGTCTCAGCCGTCATGGCCGAACGCGGTGCGGAGATTGC
>JAZFSW010000262.1:0-6972 GCA_036446375.1 Desulfobacterales bacterium
ACGTTGAGGCGGAGCGTAACGCACGCGTTCAGCAACTTGTTGCGCAGTATGCCTCACGATAGACAGCACCTTTTTCCCGCTATCTTTTCCAAGGGTAAAGCATCCTGGCCCAGAGGACCAGGCTTTGGTTTTCCCCTGAAAGGGGCTTTGCCAATGGTGATTGTGGAGTGCCTAAAGTGCCTAAAGTTAATGCGTCGCTTCGCTCCACCAATCATACAAATGCTCTGCGCTGAAAGCGCAATCCTTAACTTTAGCTCACTTGGAACTCTCCTGACCATCCGGATCTGGCAGAGCCAAGGGCACATGACCACGCCCAGAGGACGTGGTTTGTAACGATAGAATCAAGCCCGACCAACCGGGGTTTCAGCTATCGTATCTGCCATACTTGTGGGCAGCTCGAATCATGGCAATGTAGTTTTCCGGCTTGCAGTCCGGATGAATGGAGTTGGATGAGCTGATAATATAGCCGCCCCCGGGCCCTGCCGTCGCAATGGTCTCTTTGACGGTTGCTTCTACTTCTTCTACCGGGGCGATCTCAAGCAGATCACGGCAGTCAATGTTTCCCACAAGACACATCCTGCCATCCACGTAGTCCTTGACCTCCTTGATGTCCATGCATTGTGGCTGGATCGGGTGCAAGGCATCGAAACCAACCTCCAGCAGGTCATCGAGGATCGGCCACAGATTCCCATCGGAGTGTTTTATGATTTTCAGACCATGCTGATGCGCGTGGTCCACGATTTCTTTGTGGTATGGCTTAATGTATTCCCTGTGGTGTTTGGGGGACATGATGGTGGTGATTTCCCCGGCAAGATCCCCGTTCATGATGATGCCGTCTGCCCCCATCCCGGCGATCATATCAATAGCTGCCATATTGTAATCGGTTGTCGCCCGGGCCAGACCGTGTACCATCTGTGGGTCGAGAATATAGTCGGTAAGCAGTGTTTCCATTTTCCCCAGCAGGAGCCAGCTCATTCTGAACGGGTCACTGATACCCACGAAATGCGCCTTGTCCTTGCCTACTTTGTCGATCACAGACAGGCTTCCGCTAAGGTCACCGGCATCAAGCATGGAAACCATGTCAAATTCTGCCAGATCCCCGGTACTCTTGATAGGGCCGTCTATGGATATCGGTTCCCCGTGCTCGCTAAACAGATAGACCGTACCGAATCTGTCCCTACCGCGCCCCTCACTGAGCCGCTTAAAACCCCTCGAGATGGCAGTGCATGTGACATCCAGCCCCAGTTCCGCCACCAGCAGGCAGTATAGGTCCAGCCCCTTTACACCTTCCTGCCGAAACCTGTCTGCGGGCACCTGGTCTGTTAGCGGTTCGCGTGCAAGGATCCTGGCCAGCTCACTGGCAATGGCTGGGTCAATGCCCAGTTCCATGATGGGCACTCTGTCGGGCTGCCCACAATCCACTGCGATGAGGATTCTTTCCGTCGAATTCATTGTGATATCCTCCTTGTCCGTTTAGGAGCGTAACGACTCGGGTGGGGTTGCTGAAGACTGAAGCGTTTCAGGCGGAACGGGAATATAGATCATCTCGTTGGTGCCGTATGCACAAAACCCCATTTCACAGGAATGCAAATGGGGTCCAGAGCCGCATATCATGATATCCCCGGTCAGGCCATGGTTAGACCGAACCGCATGATTATCTCAGCATTGCTTTCTTCTAGTCCATTCCTTCCCAGCCCAGAACCATTTCGACCTGTTCAACTGTTTCAGGAGATGATTTATCATGATCTTCGGTGTTTTGTCTAAGATCACGGATAAGATCAAGCACCTTCTTCCCGGAAGCATAGCCGTGTCTGGCAAGATAGCAGCCTGCAACCGTACCGGTACGTCCCCTCCCCCCCCAACAGTGGATATAGACCGGCAGGTCGTTATCGATACATCTGTCGATCAGGCCCAGTATCCGGTCCATATGGGCGGGCGAAGGAATCGACATATCCTCGATGGGCATCCGGTTAAAGGTGACCGCATTTCCCGCGATCTCGGCAAGCATTGCCATCGGATTCTGATATGCTGTAAACGGCTTGTCCTCCGCATTGGTCTCATCCGGTCCCATAAGACTGATGACATGTCGTATGCCGGCACCCAGAAGGCCCTTCAGTTTTGTCTCGGCCTGATCCGCATCCTCTGCACCCGGATAGCATCCGGCCATCAGTCCCGGTGCGACCCAGTACGTTCGGGGAAAGGGCATATCCTTATTTGCATTCTTCTTGCTCATCGACGCTCTTTCTTCTCTGCCAGCAGAATGGTCAGGCTGGGGTCAAGCAACTATCTTAGAGGTTTCGAAAAATGCAACCCTATCACACTTGTAGAAAATTACAACGCGAAAAAGATTCGCATAAAATACCGTAGGAGATTCAGTAGAGAGGTGGGGAACAGACAAAAGGTACAAGGGCTAAGACATTAACATAATTGGGACAAGAGACGGTTTTCTTTCTTTACTATCTGCCCCACGCCAGCTATAGTCTGTCTGTTTCATCTATAGTCATTTCCTATTCGGCGGACAGTGCCGTTGCATGGAACAGGCGCCATCGTCCGCACAAGGTGCGCTTTGACCGATGGATGTTAAGGCCTTTCTAGGATCGATCACCGAATCATCTGGCTATGCCGGGCAGATCTCCCACGTCTACACGACGCCTGCGCGGTCGCCGCGCTGGGCGGACACGCCTGGGGGATTATCACCAGAGATCGTCCGTTTCCTTGACGCGCTGGGGATTGAGCGTCTGTATCAACACCAGGTAGAGGCCATCGAAGCGCTGCTCGGGGGACAGGACCTGCTACTGACCACCGGGACTGCCAGCGGCAAGAGCCTCTGTTACCAGATTCCCATTCTCCAGGCGCTGCTCGCAGACCCTCAGGCCACGGCTCTATTGGTCTTTCCAATGAAGGCATTGGCCCGGGACCAGGCGGCGACCTGGAACAGGGGCGTTGGAACCTTTCCTCCCTCGGCCGATCCTGACACATTGGTGGCTCAACCGTTTGATGGCGACTCCGGAACCGGTGAACGGCGAAAGGCGCGCGACGTGGGACGCGTGCTGGTGACCAACCCTGAAATGATTCATGCCAACCTGCTGCCGGGACATGTGCGCTGGCAGCGCTTCTTCGGCGGCCTGCGTTACATCGTGCTGGACGAGGTGCACACATACACCGGTTTTTTCGGCGCGAATATGGCAAACGTGCTCCGGCGGCTGCGCCGCATCTGCGCCCACCACGGTGCCGATCCGCAGATCGTCTGCTGCTCTGCCACGGTGGGTAACCCCCGGGATCTGGCAGAAGCTTTGGTAGATCGGCCGTTGCAGGTGGTGGACGATGACGCCAGTGCGTCAGGGGAACGGACATATGTGTTCTGGAACCCCCCGCGGATCAAGAGACGACGCTGGCGCGGTCGACGCAGCGCGAATGCCGAAGCCCACGAACTGATGACAACCCTTGTTAAGCAGAACATCGGAACGATCTGTTTCAGCAAAGCACGAACGACGGCCGAGATGATTTACAGGTACGTGCGGGAAAGCCTGGAGAAATCCCATCCCGAATTGGCCGATCGCGTGATCCCCTACCGCGGGGGCTATGAACCGGCCGAGCGCCGGGAGATGGAACGCCGCCTTAGGGACGGCGAGATCCTCGGCGTCAGTGCGACCCGGGCCCTCGAGTTGGGCATCGACATCGGTATGCTCGAGGCCTGTATCATCGTGGGGTACCCCGGACTTCTCAATGCATTCTTCCAGCAGGCGGGACGGGCAGGACGGGCCGGATCCCCCTCCGTATGTTTTCTCGTCGGTGTAGACACACCGTTTAATCAGTTTGTGATGGGGCATCCCGAGTACATATTCGATCGTCCCCTGGAGCGCGTTGTGGTTGACCGGGACAACCCCTTTGTGGTGTTGGGGCATGTGCGTTGTGCATCTGCTGAGCTACCCATCCAAGCTTCCGAGGTCCTTCGTTTCGGCTATGCCTCGGCACTGGCCCTGGAGGTTCTTGAGGAGAACAGAAAGGTCTATCACACCGGGGGTGTCTGGTATCACTCGGCCAACGAAAGTCCCGCATTTGAGGTGCGGCTGCGCGGATATGGTGATGAAAGCACCGTGGTCATGGATGCTGAGACGGATACGGTTATTGACCGACTCGACAAATTCCGGGCGCTTCGCCTCTTCTACGATGGTGCCATCTACCTCAAGTACGGCAACACATATGCCCTCGTGTCTAACGACACCGACCGGAACCTGGTTAGGGTCAAAAAGGTCGATGTATCCTATTACACGGACCCGCTGACCGGCACGGCTGTAGATCATGTGGATGCCATTCTCGACCAGCGCCCCCTCGGAACGGGACAGGCCTGCCTCGGAGAAGTCTACGCCATCCTGGATACGCCGATTTACGAGCGTGTCCGGTTCTACACGCTGGACCGCATCTCCCAGCACCCGACGCATCAGCCCTCCATCGCCTATGAAGCAATGTCCTTCTGGCTCATTCCCCCTGATGCACTGGTCAGTGACATCCTACGTAGAGGAATGGATGTGCGGTCGGGACTATTGGGAATTCTCTACTGCGTCAGCAAGATCCTGCCGCTGTTCCTCACCAGCGATGCCAATGACTTTGACTGGTCGGTGGGATCTCGGAACTCGTCTCCGAATGCGATGTTCTGGTATGAGTTCTATCTGCATGGGATCGGTAACGCGGAACAGTGTTACGAGCGCTTCGAGCTGATTCTGGAAGTGGCCCTTGACCACCTGCTGACCTGCGACTGTGAGGACGGGTGCCCGAACTGCACGTCGCGCCCTATCACGCCATATCATACGCGCAACATCGAACTGGGGGAAGCGGGCAAACCGGAGAGCCGACGTGCTGCTGTTGTCATCCTCAATGGCATTCTCACAGGGCAGTCCCTGGATGAATCTCTCGCGCTTTTCGCCACTCCGCGCGAGAAACGGGGACAAAGCTTCCTTCCCCATGTGGTCAACGTGCCGAAGCTGGCCGAGCCACACCGGATGCCGCTGTCTGCGCGGACAAGGAATCTCATGCAACGGAAGCTGGAGCGGGAACGCATCACCAAACCAACGCTGGACCATGTCATTGAGCCCAAGGTTCCGGTGGGTTTTCCCGCTCCTGAACGTGGTGAAACGCTGCCAGAATCGGATGCTGAGCACCGGTCGGGGATCAAAGCGATTCGACGCGGGAGCGGAAATCTATCGAAACAACTGCACCGGCGGCTAAACAAAATTGGGAAGGTAGACGGCAGGCCCTTACCCGCAAGCGCAACAAAGGCAGCACCGGAAGCTCCCCAGGTGCCCCCCGCTGTCGACAGGTCTGCGCGCAAAGACCATCTTGCACCTGATTCCCACCCGCAACAGCCCCCTATCCGTTCCGGGGACAGTCTTGCCAGGAAGGTTCTACGGAAGAAGCGCAAGCGATAACACCTGGCACCAGAGAGACGGATAGGAGCGCCCTGGAGAAAACACAAACGGTCGTATGGAACGCCACGTCATTGACTATCCCGGCATCTACAACTCAGCTGAGTCATTCAGACAAGCTCAAATTTCTTCACCGCAGCCATATCTTCGGCATTAATCACCGCGCAGACAAGGGTGCCCTCGTCCGTATACTCCTTAGATCTGATTTCACTGAAACGGTGAAGCCAGTCGATGGTTTTTGATTCGGAAAAGGGAATGAGCATCTCCACTGTTCGGGAATCGTTCAAGGTGTCGTCAATCCGCCTGACGAGTTGATCGATATGCGTTCCCTTCTTGGCAGAAACCTCGATGGTGTTTTCAAGATTCATCGCCTTGATGTCATTGTGCTGCTCCTGTGATGAGAGCCTGTCGGTCTTGTTGAAGACAAACAGTTGCGAGATTCCATCGGCACCGATGGTTCTTAACACGCCCTGAACCGCCTCGATATGATGTCCCCATACAGGATCGGATATATCCACGACAAACAGAAGCAGATCCGCATCCACCACTTCCCTCAATGTCGCACGGAAGGATGCCACCAGATGATGGGGTAGATCAGAGATGAATCCCACGGTATCCGAGAGGATAATATCTTTCCCCTTGCCGAGGCTCAACGATCGTGCGGTTGAATCCAGGGTCGCAAAAAGCTTGTCTTCCACGAGAACCTTGGCATCGGTCAGACGGTTGAAAAGGGTAGATTTACCGGCATTTGTGTAGCCGACCAGGCATACTTTCTTTCGGTTCAGTCGCTTTTTCCCCGTGATTTCCATCTGGATATCCACTTTGGCCAGCTTCTTCTTTATGCTGCGGATTTCCTTTTCGATGAGCCTTCTGTCGATTTCGATCTGCTTTTCACCGGTGCCGCGCTGTGCATCCCCTCCCCCGCCGGAACCTGCGCTACGGGCCGATCCCCGTTGCCGGTCCAGGTGGCTCCAGAGGGCCTTTAACCGGGGCAGCTGGTACTGCAGTTCGGCAAGTCGAACCTGCATGCGGGATTCCGGTGTCCGCGCATGATCATGAAACACCTGCAATATCACTTCCGTTCGATCGATGGCGTCGATGTCGTAGCTCTTCTGCAGGTTCCTGGCCTGATTGGGAGATAAGGAATTGTCGAAGACCAGCAGTTCGGCACCGCTTTCATCCATCTCTTCTTTAATGTCATTCAGGAGACCGGTTCCAAGATACTGGGAGCTGTCGATTTTTGCGCGTCGCTGTATGATCTTATTCACGGTTTCGATGCCTGCGGTATCTGCAAGACGCTCGAGTTCATCCAGAGAATACTGTTTCGCTTCGTAATTGTCCTTCGACAGACACACACTGACAAGGATCGCCTTCGGTAGTTCAATAGGATCGGTTAGCATCATATCTCCTCACAAGAAAGCCCATGGGCAACTAACACCATGGGCTCTTCTGGAATAGAAACATTCAGAAAGAAACGGGAGTAGCGCCACATCAAAGACTTAACAGGCCACTCCCATTTTGTAGACAGGCATTTTAGGAACCGGATGCG